>NZ_JBEYVC010000110.1:0-35276 GCF_040643855.1 Streptomyces sp. NPDC047072
GCTCCACCCAGATCATCTACCGCCAGGAAGCCGACCAACTAGCCTCCGCCACAGCCTTGTTGGGGCAAAGCAGGATCAGTGCACGTCTTTTAGGGGCGCGGGGAACTGCGCGACCAGCCCCCACAGGCCCGCAGCCGAAATAAAGCCGTCAACGAGGGAAACTGGACCCATGTCCATTCACGAGAACCTCCTCGGGGGCCCGCCCCCGACCCACCTCCCCGACGACCCCGAGCCCCGCGAACTGCTCGCAAACGGCACCGCGCCGGAGGCCGTCGCCGCGAAGTACCCCACCTCCTCCCTCGCCTGGGCCCAGCTCGCCGACGACGCCTTCGAGCGCGGCAGCGTCGTGGAGTCGTACGCCTACGCCCGTACCGGCTACCACCGCGGCCTGGACTCCCTGCGCCGCAACGGCTGGAAGGGCCACGGCCCCGTCCCCTGGGAGCACGAGCCGAACCGCGGCTTCCTGCGCGCCCTGCACGCCCTCGCCCGCGCGGCGGGTTCCATCGGTGAGCAGGAGGAGTACGAGCGCTGCTCGCAGTTCCTGAAGGACTCCTCGGCGACGGCGGCCCAGACGCTGGGCTGACCCCCGCGGCGGCCCGGCCGGGTGTGAGGTCCGTCTGATCTGCTCAGGCGGACCTTGCGTTTTCGCGGGACCATCGAAGAGGATTTGCCGCGGGGACCGGGGCGTCCTGTCGAAGACGGCAGGTGCGGACCGCTACCCGGAGTAATACAGGAGACAGCGATGTCCCACGAGGCTCACGAGCCCGAGACCCCGCATCTCGATTTCCAGGGCACGACGCCGTACGAGGACTACGTCAAGGCGGACGTGCTCACCCACCTTCAGCACACCCTCTCCGACGATCCCGGAGAGATGGTCTTCCTGGTCACGACCCAGGTCATGGAGCTGTGGTTCACCGTCATCGTGCACGAGTGGGAGACCGCGGCACGGGCGCTCCGGCAGGATCGCCCGGACGTGGCGATCGACGCGCTGAAGCGTTCCGTCCGCGAACTGGACGCGCTCAACGCCTCCTGGCGGCCGCTCGCCCAGCTCACCCCCGCGCAGTTCAACTCCTACCGCGGCGCCCTCGGCGAGGGCTCCGGCTTCCAGTCGGCGATGTACCGGCGCATGGAGTTCCTGCTCGGCGAGAAGTCCGCGTCCATGCTCGTCCCGCACCGCGGCGCGCCCCGCGTGCACGCCGAGTTGGAGAAGGCGCTGCACGAACCGAGCCTGTACGACGAGGTGTTGAGGTTCCTCGTGCGGCGCGGCCACGCGATCCCGGCGGCGGTCCTCGAACGGGACGTGTCCCTGCGCTACGAGCCGTCCCCCGAGGTGGAGGAGGTGTGGACGGCCGTCTACTCGGGCCCCTCGGACGACCAAGTGGCCCGTCTCGGCGAGGCGTTGACCGATGTCGCCGAACTGGTCTGGCGCTGGCGCAACGACCACCTCGTCGCCACCCGGCGCGCGATGGGCGCGAAGGCCGGCACGGGCGGCTCCGCCGGGGTGGCCTGGCTGGAGAAGCGCGCCCAGAAGAACGTCTTCCCCGAGCTGTGGACGGCGCGGTCCCATGTCTGAACTCTTCGAGCGGGCACAGGAGTTGGACGCGAGTGATGTGTTGGCCTCCGCGCGAGCCGGCTTCGTCCTCGATGACGTGATCTACCTCGACGGCAACTCGCTCGGCGCGCTTCCCGCCGCCGTCCCGGCGCACGTCGACGATGTCGTACGGCGCCAGTGGGGGTCGTTGCGCATCCGGTCCTGGGACGAGAGCGGCTGGTGGACCGCGCCCGAGCGGATCGGCGACCGGATCGCCCCGCTGGTGGGCGCGGCGGCCGGGCAGATCGTGGTTGGCGACTCGACAAGTGTCAACGTGTTCAAGGCACTTGTGGGGGCCGTCCGGCTGGCCAGTGGTTCGGTGGCCGGTGGTCCGAGGGCCACTGGCTCGGTGACCGGTGGTTCGGCGGCGGGTTGTTCGGTGGCCGGGCGGGACGAGATCGTCGTCGACGCGACGACCTTCCCCACGGACGGGTACATCGCCGAGTCCGCGGCCCGGCTGACGGGCTGCACGCTGCGGCCGGTGACCCCGGCGGAGGTGCCGGGCGCGCTGAGCGGTCGTACGGCGGCCGTCCTGCTCAACCACGTCGACTACCGCAGCGGTCGGCTGCACGACCTGCCCGGGCTGACGGCCGCCGTGCACGCGGCCGGCGCGGTCGCCGTCTGGGACCTGTGCCACAGCGCGGGCGCCCTGCCGGTCGGCCTCGACGAGCACGGGGTGGATCTCGCGGTCGGCTGCACCTACAAGTACCTGAACGGCGGGCCCGGTTCACCGGCGTACCTCTATGTCCGCCGCGAACTCCAGGACCGCTTCGACTCGCCGCTGCCCGGCTGGAACTCCCACGCGGAGCCCTTCGGGATGCGGCCGTCGTACGAACCGGCGGCGGGCGCGCTGCGCGGGCGGGTCGGCACGCCTGACATCCTGTCAATGCTGGCCCTGGAAGCGGCACTTGGCGTCTGGGACGGGATGTCGATCGAGGCCGTACGCGCGAAGTCGCTCGCGCTGACGGACTTCTTCCTGGAGTGCGTCGGGCGTTACGCGGGTGACGGTCGGGTCGAGTGCCTGACTCCTGTGGCTCACGAGGAGCGGGGCAGCCAGGTCGCGTTGCGCTGCGACGACGCCGGGGACGTGATGAAGCGGCTGATCGCGCGGGGCGTGGTCGGGGACTTCCGGCATCCGGACGTCCTGCGGTTCGGGTTCACACCGTTGTACGTCGGGTTCGCGGACGTGGAGCGGGCGGCTCGGGTGCTGGGGGAGGAGCTCGGGCGCTGAGCGCGTGGCCGGCGTGCCGTTGTCGGACCGGCTGGATACGACCTGGCACCGCGTCGTCCCCGGGGGCCAACACGGCAGAACCGTTTAGCCCTTCACCGAGAGTGAACTCCGCGTGTCGGCGCACGTCACCGGCCTGATACCGTCCCCGCCAACGGCCGTTTTCCCTTTCGGGACAACATTTCCCACGGTCCGTCAAATCCGTTCCGTCGCTGAGAGGTTGGAGCATGCCGGACGACGCCGCAGCAGCCCGAGCCATCGCGGAGGCCCGCGCCGCCGCAGAGGCGGAGTCGGCCTTCTCGCACCCCGCCGTCGACCCCGACGTCACGGCGTCCTACGGCGACCACCCCGACCAGGTGATCGACTTCTACGCACCGCGCACGGAGGCGGTCCCTGGCGGGCTCGCGCCGCTGATCGTCGTCCTGCACGGGGGTGCGTGGCGGGCACCGTACGACCGACGCCATGTCACTCCGTTCGCGGACTTCCTGGCGCGACGGGGGTTCGCCGTGGCGAATGTGGAGTATCGGCGGGGTGGGGATGGGGAGTTGGCGGGGGGCGGGGGTGTTGGTGCGGGCGCTGTTGCCGGTGCCGATGCTGAAGTCGGCGGCGGTGCTGGGGCTGAAGTCGGTGCCGGTGCCGGTGCCGGTGCCGAGGTCGTTGCCGGTGGTGAGGCCGGAGGCCGTCGCGGGGGCGCGGTCGCCGGGCGGTGGCCGGAGACCTTCGACGACGTGGCCGCCGCGATGGACGCGCTCCCCGCGCTCGTACGGGAGTTCCTTCCGCAGGCCGATCCGCGCCGGATGGTGATGACCGGGCACTCGGCCGGCGGCCACCTCGCGCTGTGGGCCGCGGCCCGGCACCTCCTGCCCGCCGACGCGCCCTGGCGCACCGACCGTCCCGCCCCGCTGCGCGGTGTCGTCGCGCTCGCCCCGATCGCCGATTTCACGGTCGCCGACAAGCTCGACGTGTGCGGGGGTGCGGCTCGCCAACTCCTGGGCGGGGACGAGGAGTTCCTGGCCCGGCTGCCGTACGCCGACCCCGCGCTGCTGCTCCCCACCGGTATCGCCACGACCCTCGTCCAGGGCCGCACCGACGTGGACGTCCCGCAGGCGGTCGCCGAGGCGTACGCCGACGCGGCGGCGAAGGCGGGCGAGGTGGTGGGACTGACGCTGCTGGAGGAGGTCGGCCACTTTCCCCTGATCGACCCGGCGGCGGACGCGTGCGCGGTGGTGGCGGAGGAGATCGCACAGCTGGCGTGGTGACGGGGGAGAAGGGAGGCGAGGGTAGGGGGAGCGCGATCCTGCGGGTCCGCCTTGCCGCTGCCTCGCCCCCGCGTCGTCACCGCCAGTGTCATGTTGCCGCTTTGATTTCGCTGCGCCGCCGTCTCGGCCGACCGCCGTTTGTGTGTGCCACGCCGCCGCCCCGGCCCGCCGCGCCGCCGCCCCGTCTCTGTCTCGGGCCGCCGACTCGGCTCGCCGCGCCGCGGTCTCGGCCCCGTGCCGGCCCTGTCTCGGCCCCGCCCCGGTCATACCCGTAATACCTGAGAGCTACGGCGCAGGACAGCTCCCTGGCGGGACGCGGGTGACACTGCCGCGTCCGTAACTTCCCATCCAGACAGGCCCGATGGGGGCCGCACTGGAAGGGAACGGGGAATGCGGCGCATCACCAGCCGTGCCAGCGAGGCGGCCCTCGCCTCGACGGGCGGCCGTGGCACCGAGGGGGTCTCCGCCCCAGTCGGCAGCCGTGCCATGGAGGCGGACCTCGCCCCGACGGGCGGCCGTGCCATGGAGGCGGACCTCGCCCCGACGGGCGGCCGTGCCAAAGAGTCAGTCCTCACCCCGGCGGGTGGCCGTAGCGCCGAGTCGTCCTCCGCCCTGGCGGGTGGCCGTAGCGCCGAGTCGTCCTCCGCCCTGGCGGGCAGCCGCGGCACCGCGTCGTCCTCCGCCCTGGTGTGCAGCCGTAGCGCCGAGTCATCCCCTGCCCTGGCATGCAGCCGTAACACCGAGTCATCCTCCGCCCCGGCGCCCAGCCGCAGCACCGCCCCGGCTCCTGCCCCGCAGGACATCCATAGCTCCGAGCCGACTCCCGCCCCGGAGGAACCGGCCCCCACCCACTCGCAGCCGACCACCCCCACCTCGACCCGCCCCCCACACCGCCGCCTCCGCCGCTGGCGCCGCGCCCTCCTCGCCGCCCTCATCACCGCAGCCGTGGCCGTCCCCCTCTCCGCCGCCGCCCGTCCCGAGATCCCCGCCCCGGCCCCGGCCCGGCTCGCCCCCCTCACCGCGGCCACCCTGTCCACCGCCTACGCGGCCAACCGAGCCAACGCCGCGGAAGCCGCCCGCATGGCCGAGGCCCACGGCGACACGCACCGCGCCGCCGCGGACCGCGAACTCTCCACCCCCGCCCACCACTTCCTCACCTTCGACGGCCGCGGCCCCGGCCTGGCCACGGAGGTCTTCGGCGACCTGACCCACGCCGACCACGTCGCCGTCCTGGTCCCCGGCTCCGACACCACCCTCGACACCTACGACCGCTTCCGCGCCACCGCGACCGCCCTCCAGGACCGGCTCACCCGCACCGCCCCCACCGGCACCCGCACCGCGGTGATCGCCTGGCTCGGCTACCGCACCCCGAACACGATCAGCACGACGGTCCTGACCACGGACAGAGCGGACGAGGCGGCCCCCCGACTCGCCGAGTTCCTCCACGAACTGGACCGCGTGACCGGCCCCCGCACCACCGTCTCCCTGCTCTGCCACTCCTACGGCTCGGTCGTCTGCGCCCGCGCCGCCGGCACCCTGCCCGTGACGGACCTCGTCCTCGTCGGCAGCCCCGGCACCGGCGCGGACAGTGCCGCGGACCTGCACACCCGCGCCCGCGTCTGGGCGGCCCGCGGCAAGGACGACTGGGTCGGCGAAGTCCCGCACGTCAGAAGCGACTTCTTCGGCGTCACCGTCGGCTTCGGCACCGACCCGGTCTCCCCGGCCTTCGGCGCCCGCGTCTTCGCCGCCGGCGAGGGCGGCCACAGCGACTACTTCACACCGGGCTCGGTCTCCCTGGCCAACCTCGCCCGGATCGTCCTCGGAGACACCGCGGAGGTGACCCATGGCTGAGACCCACACGCTCGGCAGTACGGCGAAAGGCATACGCGACGGCATACGACAGGGCGCCGCGCGGGTCGACGGGGCGACCCCCGCCGGCCGGGACCGTGCCGTCGACGCCCTGCGCGCCGTCGCGATCCTCGGCGTGGTCCTGGGCCACTGGCTGGTGACGGCCCTGGTCGCCGACGGCGGCGCCCTGCACACCGCGAGCCCGCTCCAGCACCTGCCGTGGCTGGCCCCGATCTCCTGGGCCTTCCAGACGCTGGCCGTGTTCTTCCTGGTGGGCGGCCATGTGGCGACCCGCAGCTACGGCTCGGCACGCGCCCGCGGGACGACGTACGGACAATGGCTGATCGGTCGGCTGTCCCGCCTGTTCAAGCCGGTGGCCGCCGTCCTCGTGCTGTGGACGGTGATCGCGGCGACCCTGCTGCTGACGGGAGCCGAGTTCGGGACGGTCCGCACGCTGGTGAAGCTCGCGCTGTCCCCGCTGTGGTTCCTGGTGGTCTTCGGCGCGCTCACGGCGGCGACCCCGCTGCTACGACGGCTGCACCCGCTGTGGCCGCTGGCCGTCGTCCTCCATGTGGACCTCGTGCGCTTCGGACTCGGCGGCCCGGCCTGGCTCGGCTGGGTGAACCTCGCGGCGGGCTGGGCGGTGCCGTACACCCTGGGCGCGGCCTGGACCCGGGGCGAGCTGGAGCGGCGCCGCTCGGGGTGGCTGCTGCTGGGCGGCGGTGCGGTGGCGACGGCGGTGCTGGTCGCCGCCGCGGGGTATCCGGCGTCGATGGTCGGGGTGCCGGGCGCGGCGGTCTCGAACCTGAACCCGCCGACGCTGGCCGCCGTCACCTTCGGCCTGGCCCAGTGCGGCCTCGCCCTGCTGCTGCGCGACCGGCTGCGCAGCGCCATGCGCCGACCCCTGCTCCGGGCCGCGGTGGCGCTGGTCAACCTCTCCGCGATGACGATCTTCCTCTGGCACCAGACGGCGTTGATGGCCACCACCGCCACCGGCCTCGCGGTGGGCCGCCTCCCCGGCCTGCACACCGTCCCGGACGGACTGGACTGGGTGGCCGCCCGACTGGCCTGGCTCCCGGTGTTCGCGCTGGTCCTGGCGGTCTGCTGGGTGGCGTTCCGCGGTTACGAACAGGGCCGGCGCAGGTCCGGCGGCCGCTCCTCGCGGGTGGTCCGCGTCCACCGTCGCCCGGATCCGGCGGCAGCGGAGAAGGCCCGCCGTGCCTAGGGTGGTCGACGTGACGGAGACGGGGGTCCAGGGCGTGGTCGTGGGTCGGGTACGGCACTGGCTGCGGGTGCTGCGCGAGGACCTGTGGACAACCCGGGCGGATCCGTTGCCCGTGTCGGTGTGGCTGCGCTGGCTGCCGCACGGTGTGGTGTGCCTGACGGCGCTGGGGATCACGATCGGCGACATGGCCCAGCTCCAGGACAACGGCCATCTGGGCTCCGCCGTCGCCTTCCCGATCTCCGTCGCGCAGGGCGCCGCCACCGCGCTCGCGCTGTGGCGGCCGATCTCGGCGTGGTGGCTGTCGCTCGGAACCACCGCGCTCGGCGCGATCGCTCTGCACGGCAAGCTGGGCATGGAGACGGGCGTCACCTTCACCTGGCCCTGGACTGCGGCCGGGATCATCGCCCATCTCTTCGTCCTGCTGCTGCTCTCGCTGCGGGTGCGGCCCCGGGTGGCCGTCGAGGCGTTGAGCCTCACCATGCTGGTCACCTATGTCCTGCAGGGGCTGTGGGGCGGCGGGAACTACCAGCCCACCGGGGTGATCGCGATCTCTGTCTGCGCGGTCGCCGTGGTGGTCGGCACCGCCCTGCGCGGCCGCCGCGAGGCCCGCGCCGAACTCGGCCGGCAGACCACGCTCACCGCCGAGGAGCGGGCCCGGCGCACCCTGCTGGAGGAGCGCAGCCGGATCGCCCGCGAACTGCACGACGTGGTGGCCCACCACATGTCCGTCATATCGATCCAGGCCCAGGTCGCCCCGCACCTCGTGGAGAACCCGTCCGAGGAGCTCAAGGAGAACCTCGCCGGCATCCGGGAGAACGCGCTGGAGGCGCTGACCGAGCTGCGCCGCGTCCTGGGCGTGCTGCGCTCCGAGCACCCCGACGCCCCGGACTCCATCGACCGGCCCGGTACCGGTACCGCCCCGCACACCCCGCAGCCCACCCTCGACCGGCTCGAAGCGCTGGTGGAGAACACCCGGGCGGCCGGACTGACCGTCCAGGTCGACGTGCGCGGGGTGGACCGGCCGCTGCCGCCCGGCGTGGACCTGTCGGCGTACCGGATCGTGCAGGAGGCGCTGAGCAACGTCCTGCGCCACGCGCCCGGCGCCACCGCCTCCGTCGCGCTCGTCCACTACCTGCACGGCGTGGACGTACGGATCACCAACTCCCCCGCCACCCGCGGCGCGCCGCCCTCCCCGGGCGCCGGGCACGGACTGCTCGGCATGCGGGAGCGGGCCGCGATGCTCGGCGGCACCCTGCGCGCCGGCCCCCGACCTGACGGCGGCTACGAGGTGGCCGCGTATCTTCCGACGGCGCCCCCGGGCGCGGACCGGTTCAGCGACCCCGAGGACGGCACCGAATGACGAGCAGCCCCATCCGCGTACTGATCGCCGACGACCAGCAGATGGTCCGGCAGGGCTTCGGCGTACTGCTGGCCGCCCAGCCCGGCATCGAGGTGGTCGGGCAGGCGGTCGACGGCCTGGACGCGATCGCCAAGGTGGCCGAGGTCGCCCCGGACGTCGTCCTGATGGACATCCGGATGCCGGAGCTCGGCGGCATCGAGGCCACCCGCCGCATCACCGGGACGAACCCGGAGATCAGAGTGCTGGTGCTGACCACCTTCGACCTCGACGAGTACGTGTACGAGGCGCTGCGGGCTGGCGCCTCCGGGTTCCTGCTCAAGGACGCCTCCGCGGACCAGCTGGCCGAGGCGGTCCGGGTGATCGCGGCCGGGGACGCGCTGCTCGCGCCCGGCATCACACGGCGGCTGATCGCCGAGTTCTCCCGCCTGGGCGACCGTCCGCGAGCCCCGCTCAAGAGCCGGGTGGGCGAGCTGACCGAGCGGGAGACCGAGGTCCTCGCCCTGATCGCGCAGGGCCTGTCGAACGCGGAGATCGCCGAGCGGCTGGTCGTGGCCGAGCAGACGGTGAAGACCCATGTGGGCCGCATCCTGGTGAAGCTGGCCCTCAGGGACCGCACCCAGGCGGCGGTGTTCGCGTACGAGTCGGGGCTGGTGCGACCGTCGGGGTACTGAGCCCGCCCCGGGCCCGGACCGCAGGACTACCCGTGGCTACCCGTAGTACTTGAGACGGATGCGGCAGGACCCCTCTCAGTGGTGACGACCGCTACCGGGCCCCGCGCCTACCGTTGCAAGCGTGACCGAGACGACCCAGATGCATCTGCCCACGGGGGGCGAGGCCAAGCCGCGCAGCCCGGAGTTCCGGCTGGCCGTGGACGCCCTGCGCGGACTGCGGCAGGACCTGTTCCACGACGCCTTCGCCTACCGCCCGCTGCCCCGCACCGCCACCGACAGCCCACTCCCGCGCCGGCTCGCCGGCCGACCGCAGGAGTACGCCACCTGGGCCCCGCACGCGCTGATCACCGCGGCCGGCCTGCTCGCCATGGTCATCGGCTCGGACAACAGCGGCCGGGGCGCGACCACCAACCTCTTCGTCGGGCTGGCCGCCCTGGCCCCGATCCTGCTGACCATGGTGCGGCCGGTCATGGCCTTCTGGCTGTCGTTGGCCGCGACCCTGGCCACCTATCCGATGGCTTTCGTCAACTCCTGGCAGCAGGAATGGCCGTGGCTGCCGGGCAGCTTCGTCTGCCATCTCGTCGTGGTCACCGTGGTGGCCGTGCGCACCAGACCGCGTACGGCGGCCTGGATGTGGCTGCTGACCGGGATCTACGGTCTGATCTGGCAGGGCGCCCTCGGCGGCAGTCACTACTACCGCTCCAACACCGTGGAGATGCTGTTCGCCTCCGCCCTGTCCCTGCTCGTCGTAAGCGTCTGGCACATACGCCGGGACGCCGCGCGGACGGTGACCGCCGAGCAGACGGTGACCGCCCACGAGCGCTCCCGCCGCACCCTCCTGGAGGAGCGCACCACGATCGCCCGCGAACTGCACGACGTGGTCGCCCACCACATGTCGGTGGTCGCCATCCAGGCCGAGGCCGCCCCCTACCGGGTGGAGAACCCGCCGCCGGAGCTGGAGAAGGCGTTCGCCACGATCCGGGAGAACGCGGTGGCGGCACTGACCGAACTGCGCCGCGTCCTGGGCGTGGTGCGCGCCGAGGACTACGAGGCCCCGGACGCCCCCCAGCCCACCCTCGCCGATCTGGACGCGCTGCTGGCCAACGTGCGGGAGACGACGGGCCTGGGCGTCGACAAGACGGTCACCGGGGCGGTGCGCGAACTCCCGCAGGGCGTCGAGCTGTCGGCGTACCGCATAGTCCAGGAGGCCCTGAGCAACACCCTGCGGCACGCGCCCGGAGCGAGCGCGAAGGTGGAGATCGGCTACGTCCTCGGTGGCCTGGGCCTGCGCATAGTCAACGACCCGCCTCCGCTCTCCGCCCTGATCAAGCCGTCCCCCGGCGCCGGCCACGGCATCACGGGGATGCGGGAGCGGGTGTCGATGCTCGGCGGTGAGATGACGGCGGGCTCGACGGACGAAGGGGGATACGAGGTGGCGGTGTTCCTGCCGGTACCGATGACGAACGAGGACGTCGCATGACGATCCGTGTCCTGATCGCGGACGACCAGATGATGGTCCGCGAGGGCTTCTCCGTCCTGCTGAACGCGATGCCGGACATCGAGGTGGTGGGCGAGGCGGTCAACGGCCGCGAGGCGGTGGACCGGGTCCGCGAACTCTCCCCGGACGTGGTCCTGATGGACATCCGCATGCCGGAGCTGAACGGCATCGAGGCGACCAGGGAGATCGTCGCGGCGGACGGCATGGCGAAGGTCCTGGTCCTGACGACCTTCGACCTGGACGAGTACGTCTACCAGGCCCTGCGAGCGGGAGCGTCGGGCTTCCTCCTGAAGGACGCCTCGGCCCGCCAACTGGCGGACGGCGTAAGGGTGGTGGCCTCCGGCGAAGCCCTGCTGGCCCCCACGGTCACCAAGCGCCTGATCACCGAGTTCTCGAAACTCTCCGAGTCCCCCCGCCTCATGCCCACGGCCCACACGGCCTACGGCGACCTGACCGAACGCGAAACCGAGGTCCTCGTCCTCATAGCCCAGGGCCTCTCCAACTCGGAAATAGCCCAACGCCTGGTGGTGGCCGAGTCCACGATCAAAACCCACGTCAGCAGGGTGCTGGTGAAGCTGGGCCTACGCGACCGCACCCAGGCAGCGGTCTTCGCCTACGAGGCGAGACTGGTGACACCGGGGTGAGTTCAGGCGCGGCCGACGAACAACTCGGCCGCCGCCCAGACCTCCAGCTGATCCAGGTCGTCACAGGCCAACACCCGCTCGCGCACGTCATCAGGCACGACGAGACCACGCCAGTCCAGGATCTGCAGCACCATCTCGGCCTTGGCCTGAGCGCGCCCCTCCTCCCGCCCCTCTTCCCGTCCTTCCTCGCGAACCTTCTCGGCGACTTCATGCCGGAAGAAGTAGTGGACCGCCATCATCCTCCGTCAGGTCCGCGTTCAGCACACGCTGGAGGGTGCGGGTGAAGCCCGCCGGGTCCTTCTGACAGATCTGATGCAGACCTTCGTGCGACGAGCCGACCATCCGGGGCACGCCCACCGGGCAGTTGAACGAGGAGGCATCGGGTGCCGCCGAAGAGGGATCTCACTGCTCGACGAGTGAGGCTGGGCGCTGAGTTGCGAAAGTTGCGCGAGGCTACGGGCATGACTGCCAAGGAGGCGGCGGAACTGCTGGAGGCCGACTCCGTTCAAATGAGCCAGATCGAGTCCGGCACGGTAGGGGTGAGCGCCAAGCGAGTGCGCCGTCTCGCCGCCAACTACGCCTGCACGGAGGAGCCGTTGGTCGAGGCGCTGGTCGCGATGGCGACCGATCGCACGCGCGGCTGGTGGGAGGACTACCGGGATGTCCTCCCGCAGGCGTTCCTGGACGGAGCCGAGGTCGAGAACCACGCGGCGTACCTGCACGAGGTGGTGATCCACTATGTCCCCGGGTTGTTGCAGACCGCCGACTACGCCCGCTCGGTGTTCAGCTACACGAATCCAGGTCTGTCCGAGGATGAGGTGGCGCTGAGGGTGGAGCACCGTATGAAGCGTCGTGCCGTGATCGACCGCGATACGCCGACGCCGTACGAGACGATCGTCCACGAGTTCGGCCTGCGGGTGCATGTGTCCGATCGTCAGGCGTCGCTCACCCAACTCCGCTTCATCCTGGACAAGATCGAAGCAGGTCAGGCCACCGTGCGAGTCATCCCCGTCGATCGAGAGCACTTCGCCGGTGCCGGGGCCTCGATGCTGTATCTGGGCGGCCCGGTAAGCCAGTTGGACACCGCACTACGGGACGCTCCGACCGGCGTGCGATACATCGATACACAGCCACAACTGGAACAGCTGCGTACGCTCTTCCATAGGGTGCAGTCAGCGTCGCTGGATCCCATCGCGTCGCGTGACTTCATCCACCGACTGGTCAAGGAGTTGTGATGAACTGGCGGAAGTCCACGTACTCCGGCGGAGGCGACGGTGACGCCTGCGTCTAGATCTCTCCCGCCCTCACCCACGTGGCCGTCCGCGACTCCAAGGCCCCCACCCGAGCCACCCTCACCTTCCCCACCGCCTCCTTCGCCGCCTTCGTGAACCACCTCAAGGCCACGACCACCCTTTCCTGACCGTTACGTTCGGCGGGAAGCTTCCCGCCGTCCCGGTCGCGTTGATTCACGGTGTGGCCGTCGTTCCGAAGCCGAAGGGAGCTGCCGGGTCGAGCGCTGTCGGTGGATGCTGGCGGGGGTGATTGGTGCTTTTGTCCCGGGCGGCAGGGTGTGCGACCAGGTCCGTTCCGGGCAGGGGCGGGACGAATGCGCCAATCTCTCTATGCCTGCCCTGTAGCGGTCGGCTTCGGAGGGGGAACGCAAGAAGCCCGCCCCCGGAAGGGGCGGGCTTCGTACAGAGCGCCGGGCAGGCCTTGCACCTGCATTTCCCCGCAGGAAGCGGGGCGTCTTTCCTTGGACCACCAACGCAGTGAGGGGGAGCCCGAGTTGAGGGCGACCTCGTGAGATCAACTATATACCGTCCTGGGGGTGGCGGGAGACACCCCTGGTCAGAGGGCGGGGCGGCGGGCTAGCGTCCGGGCATGGCAGCCTTCGATCCGTGGGACCCGGCCTTTCTCGCCGACCCCTACCCCGCTTATGCCGACCTGCGTGCCCGGGGCCGTGTGCAGTACTACGAGGCCACGGATCAGTGGCTCGTGCCGCAGCATGCCGACGTATCGACGTTGCTTCGGGACCGGCGGCTGGGGCGGACGTACCAGCACCGGTTCAGCCATGAGGACTTCGGGCGTACCGCGCCCCCGGCCGAGCACGAGCCGTTCCACACGCTCAACGACCACGGGATGCTCGATCTGGAGCCGCCGGACCACACCCGGATCCGGCGTCTGGTGTCGAAGGCGTTCACCCCGCG
This sequence comes from Streptomyces sp. NPDC047072, assembly GCF_040643855.1. Taxonomy (NCBI): domain Bacteria; kingdom Bacillati; phylum Actinomycetota; class Actinomycetes; order Kitasatosporales; family Streptomycetaceae; genus Streptomyces; species Streptomyces sp. NPDC047072. The sequence goes on from NZ_JBEYVC010000110.1 coordinate 13,532, forward strand.
CACGGTCGAGCGGCTCAAGCCGTACGTCACGAAGCTGGCCGGTGAGCTGGTCGAACGGCTCGTCGAGAACGGCGGTGGCGATCTGCTCGCCGATGTCGCCGAGCCGCTTCCCGTCGCCGTCATCGCCGAGATGCTGGGGATTCCCGAGGCCGACCGCGCCCCGCTCAGGCCCTGGTCCGCCGACATCTGCGGGATGTACGAGCTGAACCCGCCCGAGGAGACCGCCCGCCGGGCCGTTCAGGCCTCCGTCGAGTTCTCCGACTATCTGCGCGAGCTGATCGCCGAACGGCGCGAGAACCCCGGCGACGACCTCATCTCCGGGCTCATCGAGGCGCACGACGAGGGCGACCGGCTCACCGAGCAGGAGATGATCTCCACCGCCGTCCTGCTGCTCAACGCCGGCCACGAGGCGACCGTCAACGCCACGGTCAACGGCTGGTACGCGCTCTTCCGCAACCCCGACCAGCTCCAGGAACTCCGCGCCGACCACTCCCTCGTTCCGGCCGCCGTCGAGGAGTTGATGCGGTACGACACCCCGCTCCAGCTCTTCGAGCGCTGGGTCCTCGACGAGATCGAGGTCGACGGGGTCACCATCCCGCGGGGTGCCGAGATCGCCATGCTCTTCGGCTCCGCCAACCACGACCCCGCGGTCTTCCGGGACCCCGAGCGGCTCGACCTCGGCCGCGCCGAGAACCCGCACATCTCCTTCAGCGCCGGTATCCACTACTGCATCGGCGCGCCCCTCGCCCGTATCGAGCTCCAGGCCTCCATGACCGCCCTGCTCCAGCAGGCGCCCACCCTCGCCCTCGCCGCCGAGCCGCAGCGCAAGCCGAACTTCGTCATCCGGGGGCTGGAGGGGCTGACGGTGAAGGTCGACTAGGGTCTGTCCGGCGGATCAGGCCGGCTGCAAGAGACGGTGCTGACCGGTGCAGGTGAGCGGGGCTGGGTGCGTCTGGCTGCAAGGCGGAGGAGGGCGGCGACGCGGAGCGTCGGCAACCGACGACAACGCGGCAGACGGGCGTGCCCAGCCCCGCGACGCCGGCATGATCCGCCGGACAGACCCTAACCCCGTCGCCGGTCCCTCCACCTGACCAGCAGCGTGAAGGCGAGCAGCGGTACGAACGCTCCCGCGAGGATCACGAACGGCAGCTCCGTGAACAGGACCGTGTAGTCCATGCCCTCGTTCTCGAAGCCGCCGCCGAGGTGGCGGTCGGTGCGGTCCATGGACAGCCATACCGCCGGGGCCGTGATCGCCCCCACCGCCGAGAGCGCACAACCGCCGCAGGTCACCGCGTCCGTACCACCAGTTCGAGCCATGCCGGGAGGGACGCACGGGGCCCCTCCCTCGGTTCACGACGGCCCCTCGGTTCACGACGACGTCATGTCCCGCCGCCGCAACCCCGCCAGCCCCACCGCCACCAAGCCCGCCGCCAGTGCCGTAAGGCCCGCCACCGACCCCCACTCCATCCCCCCGCCCGGCAATTTCGGCAGATGCCCGAACGGCGACACGTCCAGCACCGCCTGCGGGACGTCCAACGCGGGCCCCACCCACCCGATCAGCAGGACCGCCCCCGCGACACCCCAGGACAGCGGGGCGAGCCGTGGGGCGAGTCCGTACAGCACCACCGCGACGCCCCCGATCACCCAGACCGCCGCCACCTGCACCAGGCACGCGCCCAGGACCGGCCCCGCCTCCTTGCCGTAGCCGACCGCGAGGCCCAGGCCCGCGAGGAGCATGATCCACACCGCGCCCCCGAAGGCGATCACGAGGTGGCCGGCGGCCCAGCGCACGCGGCCGACCGCGTTCGCCAGCACCGGTTCCGCGCGCCCCGACGTCTCCTCGCCGTGCAGCCGCAGGACGCCGGCGACGACGTACAGCGCGGCGATCAGGCCGAGCATCCCGGTCATCGAGGCGAGGAACGCGTGGGTTATGCCGGACTGGCCGCCCATTCGCTCGAACAGCTCGCGGGCCTGCTCGTTGTCGCCGACCAGGTCGGCCACGCCGTCCGTGAGGCCGCCGTAGACGACGCCCGCGAGCAGGAAGCCGGTCGACCAGCCGATCACGCTGCCCCGCTGGAGCCGCCAGGCCAGCGCGGCCGCCGTGCCGAGGCGGCCTGTCGCCGGGCCCGGGCGGGTGGGCAGGAAGCTCATGCCGACGTCCCGGCGGCCGGCGAGCGCGTACGCCACCGCGCCCTGTGCGAGAGCGGCGGCCGCCATCAGCGGCAGTACCCACCAGCGTTCGTCCGCGAACGCCCGCAGGTTGGACAGCCAGCCCAGCGGCGAGATCCAAGTCAGCGCGGAGGAGCCGTCGTTCGAGGCCGAGTCGCCCGCCGCGCGCAGGACGAAGGCCGCCCCCAGCAGGCCCGCCGTCAGCCCGCGTGCCAGCCGGGCGCTCTCGGTGAACTGGGCGACGATCGCCGCCATCGTCGCGAACACCATGCCGACCCCGGCGAGGCCGAGCCCGAACGCCAGTGCCCCGGCGGTCCCTTGTCCGGCGAGGCCGGCCGCGACCAGCAGGGCGAGCGCGCCGTTCGCGACGGCCGCCGCCAGCAGCGCCGCCGTCAGCGAGGCACGGCGGCCAACCATCCCGGAGGCGATCAACTCCTGCCGCCCGCTCTCCTCCTCGTCCCGCGTGTGGCGTACGACGACCAGGAGGCCGGTGACCGCGGCGAGCGCACCGGCGTAGACGCCGACGCGCCAGGCGGTGAGGGCGCCGAGCGAGTCGTCGAAGACGGGGCCGATCAGGGCGCGGAAGGAGGCGTTGGTGGCGACCTGATGGATCAGGTCGGCGCGCTCCCCGGCGGTGCCGTAGGTGGCCTTGAGGGTGTTCGGCATCGACAGGACCATCAGGGTGTTCACCGTCACCCACACCGGGATCATCACCCGGTCGCGGCGCAGGGCGAACCTCAACAGGGTCCAGGTGCCCGCGAGTTGGCGCGAGCCGCCCGGGCGCAGGGCGAGCGCGGTCATCGTACGGCCGCCTCGTCCTGGTAGTGGCGCAGGAACAGTTCCTCCAGAGTCGGCGGCGTGGAGGTCAGTGAGCGCACCCCCGACGCGGTCAACGACCGCAGGACCGCGTCGAGTTTGTCGGTGTCGACCTGGAGCCGGACCCGCCGGCCCTGGACGTCGAGGTCGTGGACGCCGGGGAGGCCCGCCAACCCGTTGGGAGAACCGGCCAGTTCGGCCGTCACGCTGGTGCGGGTGAGGTGGCGCAGGTCGGCGAGCGAGCCGGTCTCGACGGTGCGGCCGCGCCGGATGATGCTCACCCGGTCGCACAACTCCTCGACCTCGCTGAGGGTGTGGGAGGAGAGCAGGACCGTACGGCCGCGCTCGCGCTCCTCCTCGACACAGCGCTGGAAGACCTCCTCCATCAACGGGTCGAGCCCCGAGGTCGGTTCGTCCAGGATCAGCAGGTCCACGTCCGAGGCGAACGCGGCGACCAGGGCGACCTTCTGGCGGTTGCCCTTGGAGTAGGTGCGGCCCTTTTTGGTCGGGTCCAGCTCGAAGCGCTCGATCAGCTCGGCACGGCGCGTGGCGGAGAGGCCGCCGCGCAGCCGGCCGTAGAGATCGATGACCTCGCCGCCGGAGAGGTTGCGCCACAGCGTCACGTCCCCGGGGACGTAGGCGATCCGGCGGTGCACCTCGACCGCGTCCGTCCACGGGTCGCGGCCGAGGACCTGGGCGGCGCCGGAGTCGGCGCGCAGCAGGCCGAGCAGGACGCGGATGGTGGTGGACTTGCCCGCGCCGTTGGGGCCGAGGAAGCCGTGCACCTCGCCGGTGGTGACCTCCAGGTCGAGGCCGTCGAGGGCGTGGGTGGCGCCGAACGACTTGTGGAGCCCGGAGACCGTGATTGCCTTCGTCATAGTTCAGAACGTACGCTTCTTTCAGAAATTTGTGAAGTTAAGGAAGCGTATGAAGCCCGGTTAGGGTGAGGCCATGAGCGATGTGCCGGGGCGTGATCCGGAAGCGGTGTCGAAGTTCGTCGAGTCCTTCGCCGCGCAGCTGGTCGAGGCGGGGATGCAGCGCATGGCCGCCCGGGTCTTCGCCGCGCTCCTGTCCTCCGACTCGGGCGTGCTGACCTCCGCCGAACTGGGCGAACAGCTGCAGATCAGCCCGGCCGCGGTGTCCGGCGCGGTGCGCTACCTGGCGCAGACGCACATGGTCTCGCGCGAGCGGGAGCCGGGCTCGCGCCGGGAGCGCTACCGGGTGCACGGCGACCAGTGGTACGAGGCGCTGACCAACCGCGAGGCCGTCATGAAGCGGTGGGAGGGCGCGCTGCGGGACGGCGTCAGCAGCCTCGGCGCCGAGACCCCCGCGGGCCGCCGGATGGCGGAGACGCTGGCCTTCTTCGAGTTCATCGAGGGCGAGGTCGCCACGATGATGGAGCGCTGGCGGGTCCATCGCGAGCGGCTCTTCGGGCAGGACTGAGATCGCGCCAGTTCGACGGGGCGAACTTGCCCCCATGATCCGTACGTAGTTACGGTCCCCCGACTGGCTTTCGATCGGGGGTTGTTGTGGGTGTCGTCCTGCCGAGCGAGCTGGATGCGGCCCTCGACCTGATCGGCATCAGCTGGCCCAACGTCGACGAGGACGACTACCGCGACATGGCCCAGGCCATGCGGGAGTTCGCCGACGACATCGACGACGGCGCGGCCGACGCGCACCAGGCGATCACCGATCTGGTCGGGTCGAACGAGGGGCTCGCGATCCAGGCGCTCGAAGCGCACTGGGACATGGTCAAGGGCAAGCATCTGGCCAATCTCGCCGAGGCGGGCCGGGTCGCCGCGACCGCGCTGGACGCGGTCGCCGTGCTGATCGAGGGCGCGAAGATCGCCGCCATCGCCCAACTCGGCATCCTGGCCGCCGAGATAGCCGCCGCCCTCGCCGCCGCGCCGCTCACCTTCGGTCTGTCGACGCTCGGCGGCATCGCGGGCACCCAGGTCACCCGGATCGCGGTCAAGCGCATCTTCGAGGAGGTCTGCGAGGAGATCGCCTCCCGGATCGTCGAGGTCGCGATGGGCCCGGTCTTCCAGGCGCTCGGCTCGATGGCCGGCGACCTGGTGGTCCAACTGGGCGGCAACGCCCTGGGGTTGCAGAACGGCGTCGACCTCGGCCAGACCGCGAAGGCGGGCAAGGACGGACTGGACGAGGGCGTGGACACCCTCAAGTCCGGTGGCATGCAGCTGGCCGGCGCGGGCGGCGGATCGATGCAACTGGCCGGTGCGGACGGGGGATCGGGATCCGGCGGCTCGGGCGGCGGTGGGGGCGGCGGCGGGCAGTTCAGCATGGACGTCGACTCCTACGACCGTGCCGAGAGCGGGCTCAAGGGCGCGGGCGGCAAGATCCGCGACGGCGCCGGATCCAAGCTGGGCCGCGCGAGGTCCTCGCACGGCCGTGCCCGCGGCAAGGACCCGCTCACCGCCGCCCTCGACCCGATGGTCGACGAGGTTGTGGAGGGCATCGGCCGTGGGGTCAAGCGCTCCGCCGACCACCTCGACGAGAGCATGACCGGCGGCCTCAGGAAGATGGCCCGCAACCACCAGGACAACGACGGCCGCACGGCCCGCGACCTGGAGGGCCTGCACAAGGCGCACTCCCTCGACAGCCTCCAGAGGTTCGGCGACAAGACGCCCGTCTATCTGCTCAACAAGGCGGGCGACGTCAGCCTGCTCGACGGGAAGGGCGGAAAGACCAAGGTCGATCTCGACTCGCTCGACCCGAAGAAGGACGCGGCCCTGCTCAAGCTGCTGTCCGACGGGAATCCGCTGCCCGACAGCAAAAGGGATCCCATTCCGCTCGGCCGGGACAAGGCGAGCACCGAGGGGCCCCGCAAGAACTCCTCGGCGGTCGCCGCCGGGACGACGGAACTGTCCCGCGCGACCCAGCTGGCCCGCCATTCCGACGGGTACTACAAGGGAAAGAACTACGCGGCTTTCCGGGTCGGAAAGGGCGACGACAGTTTCATACTGGTCGGCCGGGTCGACGGTCCGCACTCGGAACGGATCGTGGGTGTCCCGCTCAAGAACAGCGGAATGTCGGACATGGTCAGCGAGGCCTACAGCGAACGGGCGCCCTGCCGGACCGCACAGTATTTCTGTGGAGAATGGATGGAGAAATACTTCAAGGGCACCGACATGTCCCACAGTTTCGAGTACGGCGAGAACGCGACCTGGAACGACGAAAGGGACCGCACCTCGGCGCTGCACGAATCCCAGCGCAGAGGGAACAGGGAGATGGCCAAGTACGTGCGCACACTGGGCGGTCTGGCCTCCTGAAGCCCGTGCTACGTTGGTCCCCGCCCACGCCCCGCGCAGCCTGTACTAGGGACGAACCATGATCGCTCCGGTCACCGCCGAACTCCTGCGGGACGTCTTCCCGCAGGAGCGGATCTCCCGTGTCCCGCCCGACCGGCAGAGTGCCGTCCTCGCCCATGCGGAATCCCGCGCCTTTCTGGCCGACATCGGAATTCCGCGGGCCGAGGGCGTGCTGATCGAGATCAGGGACGACCTCCCGGAAGGTCTGACCCCGCTGCTTTCCCACCGCCCCACGGCCGATTTCGCGGAATACGAGGACGCGCCGGACGACTTCACGCGGTGGATTCACCTCGGTAAAGCGGCCACCAGTGATCTCGCGCTCGACGGGGAGACCGGAATCGTCTACGACATCAACGACGAGGTCCGGGCGATCCAGCCGATGCACACCGATCTCTCCTCGATGGTGTACGGCATGTGGCTCCTCGAAAAGAGACGGCCGGACTACGACCCCGAGGACACGGACGAGATGCTGCCGGTGGAGGAAATGGAAAGGGTCGCCGACGAGATCCAGGCGGACCTCTCCCGGGTCGACCCGCTGCCTTTCGCGGGACCCGGCTGGTGGGAAGGTGTGGTTTCCGACATCGCTGGTGGTATGTGGTGACGAATGACAGTGACATCCGGCAGGTCGGCGAGATCGCGCTGCCCCTCCAGGTCGGCCCCTACTTCGCGACCGACGCGTCCGACCCCGTCGCGCTGGAGGAGTACGCGCGGTCCGTGGGGCGCGGTGTCGCGCGCGAGGAGTGCGCGCGGTGGACGCGGTTCGGCTCCGACCGCGGGTTCGAGATCTGTGCCGACGCCGACGGTGTCGTACGGGCCGTACTCCTCGACTGGGACGAGGAGTCGCGGTTCGTGAACTCCTCGCCGGGGGCGTTCGCCACCTCGCTCGCCGCGCTCGACCGGGCCCTCGGGGTGATCCTCGGGACCGACTCGCCGCAGGAGGCCGGTGCGGCGTACGCGGAGCTGGAGGAGCGGCTGCGTTCGGTGGACGCGGCGGCCTTCGAGGGGCGCGAGAACTGGTGGCCGCTCGTCCTCGACGACATCCGGGACACCGCGAGCGCCGAGTGGTTCACCGCGTTCGAGGTCGTGGACGGCCGGGGTGAGAAGCAGATCGTCACGCAGGCCGGTGCCATCGGTGTCCACCCGGAGGAGCGGCTCTGGGCGCGGCTGCGGGCGGCGGGGGTCGAGGCGGACCAAGTGGTGCGGATCCACACCGAGTTGGAGGCCTGCTTCATGCCGGGGCACTACTGCTCGATGTGGCTCGGGCAGGTGTTTCCCGACGCGCAGCTGACCCACAACTTCCCCTACGGCGAGACCGCGGAGTCCCGTGCCGAGGGGATCCGGCTGCTGCGGGAGGCGGCGGAGCAGGCGCCGGAGTAGGACGCCGGTCGCGACGGGCGCCGGGACGTGAGAAGAGTGGGAGCAGTTGACGCCATGACCGTCGGTGCCGTCGTCGATCCGGACATCGCCTCCTGGCCGCCGCTGGAGGACGAACTGCGGGGGCTCGGGCGGCGGTTGCTCGACTGGGCGGCTGACGGGAGCGGGCCGCGGGTGTGTCTGGTGCGGGGTGTCGCGGGGAGCGGCAAGAGCCGGCTGCTCGCGTGGTTCCTCGCGGGGGCGGCGGGACATCCGCGGACCGTCGTCCACGCGACGGTTCCCGCCGGGGGGTTGACCGCCGAGACCTTCGCGTGGGAGCTGGGGCGGCAGCTCGGGCACGGTCCGCTGTCCCCGCCCCGGCTCCTGGAACGCCTGCGCCGCGACGAGCGACCGCTGCTGATCCTCGTACCCGATCTGCATCGGGCGGGGGCGGGACCGGCGGATCTGCACGCGGCTCAACCGGCTTCGGTGGTGGGGGAGTTGCTGGGGCCGCTGCTGAGTCTGAGGCATGTGCGGGCGGTCGTGGAGACGGGGGAGTCGGGGCTGCTGGCGGGGGAGGGGGCGGAGGTTGTCGAGGTCGGGGGCCGGAGTGCTGAGGGCTCGGGCGAGCCAGGTGCGGGCGGCCTGGGTGGCTGGAGTGTTGAGGGCTCGGGCGAGCCAGGTGCGGGCGGCCTGGGTGGCTGGAGTGTTGAGGGCTCGGGCGAGCCAGGTGCGGGCGGGCCGGGTGGCTGGAGTGTTGAGGGCTCGGGCGAACCAGGTGCGGGCGGCCCGGGCGACCGGAGTGCTGAGGGCTCGGGCGAACCAGGCCCAGGCGACCGGAATGCTGTCGGCTCGGACGAACCAGGCCCGGGCGACCGTAGCGCCGAGTCCCCGGGCGACCGTAGCGCCGAGGGCTCGGGTAACCCTGGTGCCGCGCCCCTCGACGATCCGCCTCCCTCATACGCGAGTCGGACTCCCGCCTACGCCGAGCTCGTCGCGGCCGTTCCGCGTACCCCCGACGGGCGGCCGGACTGGGCCGGGGCGGCCGAGTCGGTTCGGCGGGAGGTGCTGGACGCGGCACTGCTCGCCGACGACGAGCGGGGCGCCGTACGGGAGTTGCTGACGGATCCCGGGTTTCTCGTGCACGGTTCGGCGACCGCGCTCACCGCCGTTCTCGCCGACGAGCGGATCGCCGTACCCGGGCAGCTGCGGCGGGTGTGGCGGCGGGCCGCACCCGAGTTGACCGCGTACCGCACCGACAGCACCGAGCGGGCCGCGCTGCTGCACGCCGCCGCCGTCGGAACGGACCCGGCGCTGGCCGAGTACCTGCGCCCCCTCGCCCACCGCCACACCTGGACGGCGACCTGGTCCCGCCCCGACCTCCCGGTGTCCGCGCTCGCGGTGCCGCCGGGCGCCGAGCGACGCGTGCTGGTGGCCGACGTGACGGGACGGCTGCGGCTCCTCGACACGGAGACCGGCGAGGCGGTGGCGACGGAGACGGCGGCGGCGACGGTCACCGGGGGAGCCCCGGGCAGGCCGCCGGCCGTACGGTCGGACTCCGCCGCCTCGGCGACGCCGCCCGGTTCCGCCGAACCGTCCGCGGCACCGGACTTCGCGTCGCCGTCCGCGGCACTGGACTCCACGTCGCCGGCCCCGGCCCCGGATTCCGCGGTACCGGATTCCGCGGTACCGGACTCCGTGGCACCGGATTCCACGTCGCCCGCCCTGCCCCCGCCGCCCGGTTTCCCGCCGTCGCCCCCGCGCCCCGTCTCCCTCGCCCCCCGCGACCCCCATTCCGCACTGCTCCTCGACGAGTCCGGTGCGCTGCTGTCGGTCGTGCCCGAGGACCCGGCCTACGTGAACACGGCGTTTCTGTTCTCGCACATCGCCGCGCATCACGGGTCCGCCGGGCTCGATGACGAAGGCGCGCAGGTCACCGCCGTGGCCGCCGATCCCGGAAGTCCGTACGCGGTCGTCGGGGATCGCTCCGGGGCCCTGCACGTGTGGTCCCTGGAGGAGTACCAGGACACCCCCCGCTCCCAGCGGGTGCACGAGCGGCCGGTCGGTGCCGTCGCCTGTCTGGGGCTCGGAGGCGACGGACCGACGCTCGTCTTCAGCGCCGCGCCCGACGGCTCGGTGCGGCTGTGGGAGACCTCGGCCGAGCCCATGCCGGTCCCCGTGGAGCGGCGCGGCTGCCTGCCCACCGGGCTCGCCGCGGCCGCCACCCCGGAGGGCCCGGTGCTCGCCGTCGCCTGGAGCGACGGCGCACTCCACCTGTGGCACGTCCTGTCCGGCAGGATGCGCGCGATCCCCCTCCTGCACCCCTGCCGGACCCTCGCCCTCACCCCCGAGGGCCTGCTGCTGGCCGGGGGTCCGGAGGGGGTGTACGCCGTACGGCTACGGCTGGACCGCCTCTGGGACTGAACCCGGGGTCACCGCTCCTTCGTCTCCTCCAGTACCGTCCGCCCCAGCAGCAGATACCGCTCCGGCGAGCGCCGCTTGAGGTACTGCGCGTACCCGATCCCCAGCGCCGCGACCGCCGCGACCAGCCACGGCGTGGCCTTCAGGACGAGCGATCCGGACTCCGTGCCGGCCGCCGCCCCCATGTTGGAGACCAGCAGGACCACCACACCGAGCATCGCGAGACCGCCGACCAGCGGGGCCACCAGGGTCCTGAACCAGTGCCGGCTCTCGGGGTGGTGGGAGCGGAAGTAGGACAGCACCGCGAAGGAGCACACCGCCTGCACGATCAGGATCGCCATGGTGCCGAGGATCGCGAGCAGGACGTACGTACCGGTGTACGGGTCCTTGCCCGCGACCGCGAACGCCAGCAGCAGGAGCGCGGTCACGATCGTCTGCACCAGGCCCGCGATGTGCGGCGAGCCGTGCCGGGCGTGGGTGCGGCCGACCGTCTTCTGCAGGGAGGGCAGGACGCCCTCGCGGCCCAGCGCGTACATGTAGCGGGCGGCGCAGTTGTGGAAGGCCATGCCGCAGGCGAGCGAACCGGTGATCATCAGCCACTGCATGACGACGACCGCCCAGTGGCCGACGTACGTCTCGGTCGGGCCGAAGAACAGCTCCAGCGGGTTGTCGGTGGCGACCTTGACGGCCTTGCCCTCGCCCGTGCCCGAGATGGCCATCCAGGAGACGAAGACGTAGAAGACGCCGACGCCGAGGACCGAGATCATCGTCGCCTTGGGGATGATCTTCTTCGGGTTGCGGGACTCCTCGCCGTACATCGCCGTCGACTCGAAGCCGACCCACGACCAGAAGGCGAAGAAGAGGCCGAGACCTGCGGAGGTGCCCTTGAAGGCGTTGACGGGGTTGACCGGGTCGAGGCTGAAGCCGTCCGGTCCGCCGCCGTGGAAGGCGACGGAGATCGCCATCGCCGCGAGGATCGTCACCTCGGTCGCGAGGAGGACGACGAGCAGTTTCTCGGCGACCGAGATGCCGAACCAGGTGCCCATCGCGTTGACCGCGAGCATCAGGACCGCGAACGCCCACCACGGGATGTGCAGCCCCGTCTGGTCCTTGAGCGTCTCCGTCGCGAAGGTCGAGAAGATGCCGATCAGCGCCGGCTCGAAGACGACGTACGCGAAGGTCGCGAGCAGCCCGGAGGCGAGGCCGACGGTGCGGCCGAGGCCGTAGGAGATGAAGCCGTAGAAGGCGCCCGTCGAGGTGATGTGCTTGGCCATCGACGTGAAGCCGACGGAAAAGATTGCCAGTACGACCATTGCGACCAGGTAGCTGGCCGGGGCGCCGATGCCGTTGCCCGCCGACACCATGAAGGGCACGTTGCCCGTCATCGCGGTGATCGGCGCGGCGGTCGCCACGGCCATGAAGACCACGCCCAGCAGGCCCACGGCGTTGGGCTTCAACCGGTGGACGGTGCCACCCTCGTCCGTCCCGGTCGCCGGGGCGACCCCTTCGTCCACTGCCATCGGGTGGCCTTTCTCCTCGCCCGTCCACTATGTGCTGGACCGGAACTCTGTAGCCCGAATGAGTCGAGCAAGGGTCTCGGGGCGTTAAATGTTTGTCAACCAGACCTTTAGAAATCTGTCGGCAATATGCGGCTCGTAGCGTCGCCGGCATGAGCTACACGTCCGTACTCGGCGGTCACCGCCACCGCTTCGACACCCTCGCCCGACTGCTCGCCGCGGCCAGTCCCGAGCGCTCCGGCGACCGGCTGGCCGGGCTCGCGGCGGCCTCCGCGCAGGAACGGGTCGCGGCCCGCTGGGCGCTCGCGGACGTCCCGCTCACGGACTTCCTGACCTCGCCGGTGATCCCGTACGAGACGGACGACGTGACCCGGCTGATCCTGGACACGCACGACGCGGGCGCGTTCGCGCCGGTGGCCGGTATGACGGTGGGGGGCTTCCGGGAGTGGCTGCTGAGCGCTGCCCCCGAGGAGCTGACCTCGTTGGCGCCCGGGCTCACGCCCGAGATGGTCGCGGCGGTGTCCAAGCTGATGGGCAACGCGGATCTGGTCGCCGTCGCGCGGAAGGTGCGGGTGGTGACGGCGTTCCGTTCGACGATCGGGCTGCCGGGCCGGCTCGCGACCCGCCTCCAGCCCAACCACCCCACCGACGACCCGGCGGGCGTGGCGGCGGCCCTGCTGGACGGGCTGCTGCTGGGCTCCGGCGACGCGGTCATCGGCATCAACCCGGCGACGGACAGCCCGAAGGCCGTACGGGACCTGCTGGAACTCCTCGACGGGGTCATCCAGCGGTACGCCATCCCGACCCAGTCCTGTGTGCTCAGCCATGTCACGACGAGCCTGGAGCTGATGTCCCGGGGTGCGCCGGTCGACCTCGTCTTCCAGTCGATCGCCGGGACGCAGGCGGCCAACGCGTCGTTCGGCGTGACGCTCGGACTGCTGGACGAGGCGTACGAGGCGGCGCTGGCGCTCGGGCGGGGGACCGTCGGGCAGAACGTCATGTACTTCGAGACCGGGCAGGGCAGCGCGCTGTCCGCCGACGCGCACCACGGGGTGGACCAGCAGACCGTGGAGGCCAGGGCGTACGCGGTGGCGCGCCGCTACGACCCGCTGCTGGTGAACACGGTCGTCGGCTTCATCGGGCCGGAGTACCTCTACGACGGGCGGCAGATCCTGCGGGCCGCGCTGGAGGACCACTTCTGCGGCAAACTCCTCGGCCTGCCCATGGGGTTGGACATCTGCTACACCAACCACGCCGACGCGGACGACGACGACATCGCGACGATGCTGACCATGCTCGCGGTGGCCGGGGCGTCCTTCGTGATCTGCACGCCGGGCGGCGACGACATCATGCTCAACTACCAATCGGCCTCGTACCACGACGCGTTGTACCTCCGCGAGGTCCTCGGGCTGCGCCCGGCGCCGGAGTTCGAGGCATGGCTGGCGGGGATCGGGCTGCTGGACGAAGGGGGCGGGGTCCGGGAGGTCACCGGGCATCCGCTGACGGAGATCGGAAGGGAGCTGGCGGCATGAGTGAAGTGGTCGTGCAGCAGGGCGAGTTGTGGGCTTCTCTACGGCTGCACACGCAGGCCCGGATCGGGCTGGGCCGGGCCGGATCCGCCCTCCCGACCCGGCACCGGCTCGAACTCCAGGCGGCGCACGCGGCGGCCCGGGACGCGGTGCACTCGCCGTTCGAGCCGGACGTGATCGTGGCGGGGCTCGCCGGGATGCCGACGGTACGGGTGCGCAGTGCCGCTCCCGACCGGCTGACGTATCTCCAGCGGCCGGACCTCGGGCGCCGGCTCGATCCGACGGACCGTGCGCACCTCCCGGTGGGGGAGTGGGACGTGGTCTTCGTCGTGGCGGACGGGCTCTCCAGCCGGGCGGTGCACGAGCACGCGGCGGCGGTGGTCCGTGCGACGACGGCGCGTCTCGTGGGCTGGAGCGTCGCGCCTGTCGTGCTCGCGGAGCAGGCGCGGGTGGCCCTCGGCGACGACGTGGCCCGGGCGATGGGCGCGGCGATGGTGGTCGTCCTGGTCGGCGAGCGGCCCGGCATGTCGGCGGCGGACTCCCTGGGCGCGTACCTGACGTACGGGCCCAGGCCGGGGGTGACGACCGACGCCGACCGGAACTGCCTGTCCAACATTCGGCCGCCGCTGGGACTGTCGTACGAGGGGGCGGCGGGGAAGCTGGCGGGGTTGATGGGGCGGGCACGGGAGTTGGAGGTTACGGGGGTGGGGCTGAAGGATGAGTCCGATCACGGAGAGGTGAATGATCGGATACTCTGAGTTGCGACTGGTCCGCATCTCGGGGAGGGCGCATCATGACACTCATGGCAGAGCGACCGGTGATGAGCATTGAGCCCGGCGGATTCGAGGAGATGCTCGACGTCCTCGAAGAGCTGCGCGTGCCCGACGGCTACAAGGCCGAGATCATCAGGGGGAACATCGTCGTGTCGCCGTGGTCGAAGGGGTACTACAACCGCGTGATGAGGCTGGTGTGCAAACAGCTGGAAGCGCACCTCCCCGAGAGGTACGAGATCGACCGGGCCCCGACGTTGTTCGTCTTCCCCGGTGACGAGTGCGCGTACGGGCCGGACATCCACGCGGTGCACGAGCAAGCTCTTGAGACGGAGAGCAACCACCTGGACGGCGAAAGCCTCTGTTTCGTCGCCGAGTTGACCTCTCGCTCCACTCGGAACGACGACCTGACCGACAAGGTCGGGGTCTACGCCAAGGCGGGTATCCCTGTGTATCTGCTCCTCGACATGCAGGAGGAGCGGGCCATCGTCTACGGGTCCCCTTCCGCGAAGGGCTATGAGGTCCGCTACACCAAGCCGTTCGGCGAGAAGATCCACATTCCGGCACCGTTCGACTGCGTGCTCGACACCACCGGGTTCCAACGGCCGGAGAAGAGCGACAAGGCCCAGGTCACTCCGCCCCCGGCAACGTAAGTCTCAGCGCCCCCTCCCACACCGTCCACGTCCGCCTCCGTACCGGTCCCGCCACCGTCGCGTCCGCGCGGTAGCGGAAGTCCGCTCCCGAGACCGTCACCCGGCGGCCCCGGGCCAGCAGCGGGGACGCCTCCGCGCCCACCGACACCGGGCGGATCTCCACCGCCGCGGAGCCGTAGCCGCCCGGTGTCACGGAGACCGTCTCCACCGGCTGGTCCAGGTCGACGAGGGTCTCGCCGTCCACCTCGACGCGGAGCCGCGCGGGGCCCGGGACGGCGGCGGAGGGCTCGCGGGCCGGACGCGCCGGCACCAGGGTCCGTACCAGGGACTGGGCCGTACGCAGCCAGGGGCGGGCCAGGTCCACGCCCGGGCCCGGCACCGTCACCGGCGGGATCCGCAGCGCCCCCAGCACCACCCCGTCGCTGTCGTCGACCAGCACGTCCAGCCGCCGCTCGGCCCCTTCCAGGACCGCCCGCGCCGCCGCCACCGCACCCGTCGGCACGCCCAGCGAGTGCGCCACGCCCAGCGCGGCGCCCACCGGCACCACCGACAGCGCACATTCGGCCAGCTCCCGCCGTCGGTGCAGCAGGGACACCGCCCGCATCAGCGCCCGGTCGTCACCGACCACGACCGGCCGCCGCGAGCCGCGCCGGGCGAGCGCCCGGGCGAACTCCTCGGGGTCGTCCGGCAGGCACACCTTGGTCGCCGCACCCGCGCTGAGCACGTCTTTCGCGATCCGCACCGATTCGTTGTCCGTCTTGCGGGCCATCGGATCGATGACCACCAGCAGCTGTTCGGACGTCGCGAAAGTCGCCACCTCGGCCATGCCTCGCTTCCTCGGGTAGCATCTTTGTGCAAGAGCCCCTTGCGCTATTGCGCCAGGGGCTTCGTCTATTCCGGGGCATCCGGTCCGACGGTCACGCGGCCAACGACGGCCGCAGCGTACGTGGCGGCGGTCAGCCGTACGCGTACGCCCCTGACCTTGGACATGCCCCGCCCGGAAGGGGTGTACGCGCGTGCCCGCACTTGTGCTGCTCGGTGCTCAGTGGGGTGACGAAGGCAAGGGAAAGGCGACGGACCTGCTAGGCGGATCCGTCGACTATGTGGTGCGCTACCAGGGCGGCAACAACGCCGGCCACACGGTAGTCGTGGGCGACCAGAAGTACGCCCTCCACCTGCTCCCTTCCGGAATCCTGTCGCCGGGGTGCACCCCGGTCATCGGCAACGGTGTCGTCATCGACCCGTCGGTCCTGTTCTCCGAGCTGAACGGACTGAACGACCGCGGTGTCGACACCTCCAAGCTCCTGATCAGTGGTAACGCCCACGTCATCACGCCTTACAACGTCACCGTCGACAAGGTGACGGAACGCTTCCTCGGAAAGCGCAAGATCGGCACCACCGGGCGCGGCATCGGCCCGACCTACGCCGACAAGATCAACCGTGTGGGCATCCGGATCCAGGACCTGTACGACGAGTCGATCCTCACCCAGAAGGTCGAGGCGGCCCTCGACGGCAAGAACCAACTCCTCACCAAGGTCTTCAACCGCCGTGCCATCGAGGTGGAGCAGGTCGTCGAGGAGCTGCTGGGCTACGCGGACCGCCTCAAGCCGTACGTCGCCGACACGGTCCTGGTGCTGAACCAGGCGCTGGAGCAGGACAAGGTCGTGCTCTTCGAGGGCGGTCAGGGCACGCTCCTGGACATCGACCACGGGACCTATCCCTTCGTCACGTCCTCCAACCCCACCGCGGGTGGCGCGTGCACGGGCACCGGTGTGGGCCCCACCAAGATCAGCCGGGTCATCGGCATCCTCAAGGCCTACACGACCCGCGTCGGCTCGGGCCCGTTCCCGACCGAGCTGTTCGACGAGGACGGCGAGGCGCTGCGCCGGATCGGCGGCGAGCGGGGCGTGACGACCGGCCGTGACCGCCGCTGCGGCTGGTTCGACGCCGTGATCGCCCGCTACGCGACCCGCGTCAACGGCCTGACCGACTTCTTCCTGACCAAGCTCGACGTCCTCACCGGCTGGGAGCAGATCCCGGTCTGCGTGGCCTACGAGATCGACGGCAAGCGCGTCGAGGAACTCCCGTACTCCCAGACCGACTTCCACCACGCGAAGCCGATCTACGAGAACCTCCCGGGCTGGTCCGAGGACATCAGCAAGGCGAAGACCTTCGCCGACCTCCCGAAGAACGCCCAGGACTACGTCAAGGCGCTGGAGGAGATGTCCGGCGCCCCGATCTCCGCGATCGGCGTGGGCCCGGGCCGCGACGAGACGATCGAGATCAACTCGTTCCTGTAAATCCGCTTTGTCCGACAGCTGTTGGGCCGGTCATGGACTTCCTTGACCGGCCCATGGCTTGCTCCTGGTTCCGTGCGCGACGGGCGGGACGCAACTATCTACGCGGGTAGTTCCGTCCCTCCTCCCTCTTCAGCTCCAGGAGCTTCGCATGCCCGTCAGTCCCATGAACCGTCGTGCGTTCGTGAAGAAGTCGGCCGTCACCGGTGCCGCCGTCGCCGCCGCGGGCACCGTCGCCGCGACCCCGGCCCAGGCCGCCGAGCACAGGCCCGCCAAGTCGCCGAAGACCTGGACCTTCTCCATCCTCGGCACCACCGACCTGCACAGCCACGTCTTCGACTGGGACTACTACCTGGACAAGGCCTACTCCGACACGAAGGGGAACTCCGTCGGGGTCGCGCGGGTCGCCACGCTCATCAAGCAGCAGCGGGCGGCGAAGGGCGAGGAGCACGTGCTGCTCGTGGACGCCGGGGACATCATCCAGGGGACCTCCCTGGCCTACTACTTCGCGCGGGTGGAGCCCATCACCGACAAGGGCGTCAAGCACCCGATGGCCGTCGCCATGAACCACATGCGCTACGACGCCGCCGCGCTCGGCAACCACGAGTTCAACTACGGCATCGAGGTGCTCAGGAAGTTCGAGAGCCAGTGTCACTTCCCGCTGCTCGGCGCGAACGCGCTGGACGCGAAGACGCTGAAGCCCGCCTTCCCGCCGTACACCGTGAAGCGGATCTGTGTGCCGGGCGCCCCGGACATCAAGGTCGGCATCCTGGGCCTCACCAACCCCGGTATCGCGCTGTGGGACAAGGACAACGTCAGCGGGAAGATGGTCTTCCCCGGGCTCGTCGAGCAGGCGAAGAAGTACGTGCCGCGGCTGCGCGCGCTCGGCTGTGACGTCGTCTTCCTGACCGACCACTCCGGGCTCGACGGCTCCTCGTCGTACGGCGACGAGCTGCCCTACGTCGAGAACGCCTCCAACCTCGTCGCCCAGCAGGTCCCGGGCATCGACGCGATCCTGGTCGGGCACACCCACGTCGAGGTGCCGTCGTACACCGTGAAGAACGACGAGACCGGCGAGGACGTGCTGCTCTCCGAGCCGTACTGCTGGGGCTACCGGCTCAGCGTCTTCGACTTCGAGCTGGAGCTCGTGCACGGGCAGTGGAAGGTCACGAAGAAGACCGCCCAGACTCTCAACCCCAACACGGTCGACGAGGACCCGGAGATCAAGAAGCTCCTGGAGGCCGACCACGAGCTGGTGGTGAAGTACGTCAACACGGCGGTCGGCACCTGCACCGAGGACCTCTCGGCCGCCGAGTCCTGCTGGAAGGACGTCCCGATCATGGACTTCATCCACCAGGTCCAGATGGACACCGTGAAGGCGGGCCTGTCGACCTCGGACGCGGCGCTGCCGCTGATCTCCGTCGCCGCGCCCTTCTCCCGCACCGCGGACATCCCGGCCGGCAGCGTCACCATCAAGGACATCGCCGGGCTCTACATCTACGACAACACCCTGTACGGCAAGAAGCTCACCGGCGCCCAGCTCAAGGACTACCTGGAGTACGCGGCGAAGTACTACCACCAGGTGCCGGCGGGCACGGCCGTGGACACCGCGACGCTGACCAACGCCAACAGCTTCTGGGACTACATGTACGACACCGCCGCGGGCGTCTCGTACGACATCGACATCGCGGCGGCGGAGGGTTCGCGGATCAAGAACCTCTCCTACAACGGGACTTCGGTCGCCGACGACCAGGTCTTCGTCGTCGCCGTCAACAACTACCGGGCCAACGGCGGCTCCGGCTACCCGCACATCGCCGCCGCCGACATCGCGTACAGCTCCACCAACGAGATCCGCCAGCTGATGATCGACTACGTCACCTCCAAGGGCACCCTGGATCCGAAGGACTTCGCGGTCACCAACTGGAAGCTGACGCAGGGCGGGACCCCGGTCTTCCCGTAACGCCTGTCCTGACCGGCGCCGCCGCGACAGTCGGCGGCGCATCAGCCCTGACCGCGGAGTCCACGGTGCTCCGGGAAGTGCAGGAGGAGCTGACGCTCGAACCCGAACTGCTCTCGGGCGTCGGCATCATCGACTCGTGGGGGAGATCCCGGAACTCGTGATGCCCGACGCGTACAAGAGGACGATCGAGACGTGGCGGCGTCGACGGTCGGGTTGAGAGCGCGATCACGGGGGACCGCGGCCACGGCGTCCGCTGGCCCCGCCGTGGCCGTCACGTCACCGGCCTTCGTGCCGGGCGGGACGGCGGCTCAGACGCGCACCCGGGCGAGGAAGCCGGACCAGGTCGTGGCGGAGACGGTGAGGATGTCTCCGGCGGGGGTCTTGGAGTCGCGGATGTGGACGGCGGGGGCGTCGGTGGCGTCGAAGCAGGGGGCTATCTCGACGCAGTCGCCGCCACCGCTGTCGCTGTACGTCGACTTGCGCCAGGCGTAGGCGACTTCGAGGCACTGGCCGCCACCGCCGTCGCTGTAGCTGGACTTGAACCACCGCAGGGTGTCGGCGCTGTTCATCGTTCCTCTCCTGCCAGTCGCTCGATGAGGTCCAGGGAGTCGTCGGGACTCAGGGCCTGCGCTCGGATCTTCGCATAGCGGTGGGTCAGTTGGGACACCTCCACCGGTTCGGAGATCAGGAGGGACTGGTCCTCGATCTCCATGTACACGACGTGCTGGTGCTCCTCGGTCACCACGAGCTGCATGGGTCCGCGGTCGCCCGCGTACGCCCCGCGCAGCCCTCGGTCCATCGGAAGCACCTGCACACAGACATTGTCCCGCCGCGCGTCCTCGGCGAGCGAGCGCAGCTGCCCGCGCAGGATCTCCCAGCTGCCGAACGGCCGCCGCAGCACGCTCTCTTCGAGGATCAGCTCGATCATCGGGGCCGGGGCGCGGTCGAGGAGCCGCCTGCGGGCGATCCGCGCCTCGACCAGTTCCTCCCGCTTCTCTTCCGACACCGGCGGATAGCTGCCGCCGATCAGCGCCCGCGCGTAGCCGTCCGTCTGGAACAGGCCGTCGACGACATGTGTCTGGTACGAGCAGATGGTGACCGCCTTGGCCTCCATGTCCGCGAACCCCCTGAACCGCTTCGGGTACTTCTCCAGCAGCATCCACTTCCGCGCCTCCTCGAAGACGGGCGCCAGCTCACCCCCGATCACCTCCTTCAACTTCACCAGCATCTGGTCGCTCGCCGGCTGCGCACACGTCTCCATCGCGCTCACCGCCGATCCCGTGAAGCCCATCTCCTTCCCCAACTGCTCCTGTGAGAGCCCCATTTGCTCCCGCCGTGCCTTCGCCAGGGTGGCCACGAGATGCGCCGTGCCACCCGCCGTCGTCTTGTTCTCCGCCCGCGCCATCGCGGTCACCCCCGGGACTCAACCGAACTCAACCGGTGCCGACCCGCGCCGCCGACAGCCGACCATGACCGACCGATGACGCAGGGTTATGGATGAAGCTAGCCCGGCCTGCCGACACTGTCCGCATGAATACGCAAAGTGACGAGGTAAACCTCGACGACCCCGAGTGCGTCCCTGAGATCCCGGACTGGATCCCTGACAGGGGCGTCCAACTCCGCAAGGCGGGCGTCCAGTTCGACGCGGTCCGGATCGACGGCGACGAGGGGCGCGCCCTGGCCGACCGGCTTGCGCGGATGACGGGAGGCGATCCGGGGCCGGTGCTGGAGGTCGCGAGCGGGCGGCGCTGTGTGTACTTCCTGGTCGCCGCCGGGAGCACCGCCCACCATCCCTGGCCGGACGGGGTGACGAGACTGACCTCGGGGCCGGACCGGGAGACCTTCATCCCCATCCCCGCGCTGCACGACCGGACTTGGCCCTTTTCCTGGCGCTATCCCCCCACCGGCCCGGACCGTTTCGTCCACACGCTGTTGCTGCGGACCGCCCTTCACTCCGAGGAGTGAAAAGTGGGAACTTCCGCCCGGTAAAACCCGGTTGCGGCTTGCGTTCGTCGCTCTGCGTGCCCATAGAGTCACGGCAACAGAAACGCCCCCGCGGTGCGCTAACACCCGGGGGCTCGACACCCGGAGCACAACCTCCCGATGCGGATCCATCGTACGACGCCCACGCGCGCGTTTTCCGTCTTAGCCAACGCTCTTCTCCGCGACCGGAGCATCTCCTGGTGTGCGGTGGGCGTACTGACGTACCTATTGAGCCTCCCGGAAGGCGCCCGCGCCAACATCCGCAGCCCTTCGGATCAGCGCAAGGACGGGCGGGCCCGGATCGCCGCCGCCCTGCTTGAGCTGGAGGAATTCCGGTATCTGCGGCGGGTGGTGAGGAAGAGCGGGGAGAACGGCCAACTCTTCACCACGTACGAGGTTTTCGATACTCCGTACGACGAAGAGCCCCCGGACGCACCGGAGAGTGAATCTCCGGAAGCCGAGCCGGAAGCTGTGCTGGAGCCCCAAAACCTGGCCTTCGGAGAGTCGGCGGGCGCGGCGGCGGGCGAGCCCCCTTCGGGGGCGAAGAACCAGGCCGCCCGCGCGGTGGCCGTGGCGACCGGCGAGGACGCCGAGGTCGCCGAGTGAAGAAGTTCCGGGCGCAGCCCGGTTTTGTGGTGCAGGCGTTCCGGTTCGCTCTGGACCCGAACGCCGCCCAGGAGGCCGCGCTGCGTTCGCACTGCGGCGCCGCCCGTGCCGCGTACAACTGGGCGGTCGCCTGGGTCGAGGCGTCGTGGTGGCAGCGTAAGGCTGAAGCCACCTACGGCATCACCGGGGAGCAGCTCACCGAGTGGCGGCCGTGGTCGCTGCCCGCCCTGCGGAAGGCGTTCAACGAAGGCAAGCACACCGACCCGCGGTTCGCGTCCTGGTGGGAGGACAACTCCAAGGAGGCGTACTCCACCGGCCTCGCGAACGCCGCCGCCGCGTTCG
>NZ_JBEYVC010000111.1:0-34753 GCF_040643855.1 Streptomyces sp. NPDC047072
GTCGCCCTCGATGTGCAGCAGGAACTCGGCGACCGGGCCGTCCGGTGCGACCAGGGAGACACGCCCCGGCCCCCGAAGTCGGAGCTGCCGCCGCCGCTGTCGCCGGCCCACCAGCTGCCGCCGCCCGCGCCCGCGCCGCCGCTCCCGGCGACCCGCGCCCGTCGGCGCGTCGGACCGTTCCTGAACACGGCGGCCACCGCGCCCACGAGGAACACACCCACGAAGACCACCAGGATGATGCCGATGACCATGGCGCCACCCTCCTTCCGTTACCCCCCGAAGCGACCCCCCGTGGGCGCCTCGCCGGTTGCGTGAGCTGGAGATGCCCTTCCGTCTCACCACCCAAAGCAGAGTTGAGGAACTCCAGAGCTTGGGCGCAGGATGACCGGCATGACCTCCAGCGCACGCCCCCCGCTCAACCGCCGTCTCGCAGAGTTCGGGACGACGATCTTCGCCGAGATGTCGGCCCTGGCCCTGCAGACCGGTTCGATCAACCTGGGCCAGGGCTTCCCCGACACGGACGGCCCCGAGGAGGTCCGGGAGGCGGCCGTGCGGGCGCTGCGGGACGGGCGCGGCAACCAGTACCCGCCGGGCCCGGGCGTCCCCGAGCTGCGCACCGCGATCGCCGCCCACCAGCAGCGCCGCTACGGTCTGTCCTACGACCCCGACACCGAGGTCCTGGTCACGGCCGGCGCCACGGAGGCCATCGCCGCCACCCTGCTCGCCCTCCTGGAGCCCGGCGACGAGGTCGTCGCCCTGGAGCCGTACTACGACTCCTACGCGGCCTGCATCGCGATGGCGGGCGGCACCAGGGTCCCGGTCACGCTACGGCCGTACGAGGGCAGCTTCCGCCTCGACCTCGACGAGCTGCGCGCCGCCGTCACCGACCGCACCCGGCTGCTGCTGATCAACACCCCGCACAACCCCACCGGCACGGTCCTCACCCGCGAGGAGCTCGCCGCGATCGCCGGGCTGGCCGTCGAGCGGGACCTGCTGGTGGTCACCGACGAGGTCTACGAGCACCTGGTCTTCGACGCGGCCGAGCACCTGCCGCTGGCGTCCTTCCCGGGGATGCGGGAGCGGACGGTCACGATCGGCTCGGCCGGCAAGACCTTCTCCTTCACCGGCTGGAAGGTCGGCTGGGTGACGGCGGCGCCCCCGCTGGTCTCGGCGGTCCGCTCGGCGAAGCAGTTCCTGACGTACGTCTCCTCCGGGCCGTTCCAGTACGCGGTCGCCGAGGCGCTCGCGCTGCCGGAGAGCTACTTCACGGCGTTCCGCGCGGACATGCTGGCCAAGCGCGACCTGCTGGCGAGCGGCCTCGCGGAGGCGGGCTTCACGGTCTTCAAGCCGGCCGGCACGTACTTCGTCACGACCGACATCCGCCCCCTCGGCGAGAGCGACGGCTTCGCCTTCTGCCGCGCCCTGCCCGAGCGCGCGGGCGTGGTCGCCATCCCCAACGCCGTCTTCTACGACCACCGCGACGCGGGCGCGCCCTTCGTGCGGTTCGCCTTCTGCAAGCAGACGTCGGTGCTGGAGGAGGCGGTGAAGCGGCTGAAGTCCCTGGCGGGCTGAGCGCACAGTCGTCCACAGGCTGTGGACGGACGAGAGCCCGGCCGGGAACACCCTGGCCGGGCTCTCGCGGACGGCAGAGGTGCCTACTCGTCGTCCTCGGGCTTCTCCGCGTCGTTGACGTCCTCCTCAAGGCCGAGCTGCTCCACGAGCCACTTGTCGAACTCGATGGCCGCGCGGACCCAGCTGACGGTCGAGGAGACGAAGTGCTCCAGGCTGACGCCGGTGCCGATCAGCATCTGCGCCTCGCCGATCAGGCGGACGGTGCCGTCGTCGTGGGTGTGGCTGTAGACCTTGGGCCACAGGGTGCGCCGGTTCCAGTCGTCGATGGACTCCAGCAGCTGCGCCTTCTCGTCGATCTGGTGGGGCCGGTCGTAGAACGTCCGCACCGAGAAGACCTGCTGGTCGCCCTCGCCACGGAACATGAAATACGTACGGAACTGCTCCCACGGCGCCGCGAGGTCACCCTCGTCGTCGACGACATACTTCAGCTCCATCTGGTCGAGGAGCTGCTTCACAAGATCCTGATCCGGGACGACGGGGCCCGCCGGTCCTTGCTGCGGCTCGGGCTGGCCCCCGAAGTTCGGAATCGAGGACGGGTCGATGGTCACCGTGAATTTCCCTTCGTACGGATCCCGCCATCCTCCCCCATCCGGGGAGGGGGGTGGCAAGCCCCGACGGACCCTGTCCTCCCAGGGCTGACATGATCCGGACAGCCAGGTAGAACAGGGGTCGACCATTGGGGGAACACATGACACAGACCCAGCCCGAGACCGTGGTGGAGCAGACCGAGCGGGGCCGGACCAGATGGGGCGTCTTCCTGGCGATCCTGGCGGTGCCGACGCTGGTGGTGGCGGCCCCGATCGCGCTGCTGGTCGCCTGGCTGTTCACGGACGACTCGGTCGAGGCGGACGTGAAGAAGACCTCGTGCGCCGAGGCGCTGGCCTACGGCGGGGCGAAGCTGCCGACGGGGGCGTACGACACCCTGTGCGTGGTCCGGGCCGGGCAGGAGTCCCGGTACGAGGCCACCTTCCGCGCCCCGCGCGACGGAGTGGACGACTGGCTGGCGGCCACCTACCCGGACGCGCCGGCGCCGCGCGCCGAGCGGTGCGCCACCGAGCAGACCGACCTGTGCCTGAGCCTCGGCGCGGGGGAGGTGCCCGGGCGCGACGCCGTCGTACAGGTGGAGATCACGTACGACGGGCCGAAGTGGTCGCAGGTGCGGTTCGTGGCGTCGGCCGGGTGACGAGGGGCGCGCTCTCCCCCGCCACCCGGCCCCCTCAGAGCGTCTTGCCGGTCGCCGGGCCCACGATCAGGCCGTCCCCGAACGCGTCCACGCGGACCGTGTCGCCGTCCTTGACCTCGCCCGCGAGGATCTCCTTGGCGAGCCGGTCGCCGATGGCGGTCTGGACGAGGCGGCGCAGCGGGCGGGCGCCGTAGGCCGGGTCGTTGCCCTCGTCGGCGAGCCAGGCCAGGGCCGCGTCGGTGACCTCCAGTGTGAGCCGGCGCTCCGCGAGGCGCTTGGCGAGCCGGTCGATCTGGAGCCGGGCGATCCGGCCCAACTCGTCCTTGTTCAGGGCCGAGAAGACGACCAGGTCGTCGAGCCGGTTGAGGAACTCCGGCTTGAAGGAGGCCCGTACGACCTCCAGGACCTGCTCCTTCTTCTCCGCCTCGCTGGTGATCGGGTCGACCAGGAACTGGCTGCCCAGGTTGGAGGTCAGCACCAGGATCGCGTTGCGGAAGTCGACCGTACGGCCCTGACCGTCCGTCAGACGGCCGTCGTCCAGCACCTGGAGCAGCACGTCGAAGACCTCGGGGTGCGCCTTCTCCACCTCGTCGAGGAGCACGACGCTGTACGGGCGCCTGCGCACCGCCTCCGTCAACTGGCCGCCCTCCTCGTAGCCGACGTAGCCGGGAGGCGCGCCGACCAGCCGGGCGACGGTGTGCTTCTCGCCGTACTCCGACATGTCGATGCGGACCATCGCCCGCTCGTCGTCGAAGAGGAAGTCGGCGAGCGCCTTGGCCAGTTCGGTCTTGCCGACACCGGTCGGGCCGAGGAAGAGGAAGGAGCCGGTGGGCCGGTCCGGGTCGGCGATGCCCGCGCGGGTGCGCCGTACGGCGTCGGAGACGGCCTGCACGGCCTCCGCCTGCCCGATCAGCCGGCGCCCCAACTCCTCCTCCATGCGCAGGAGTTTCTGTGTCTCGCCCTCCATGAGGCGGCCCGCCGGGATGCCGGTCCAGGCGGCGACGGTGTCCGCGATGTCGTCGGAGCCGACCTCCTCCTTGACCATGGTGTCCTTGGCCGCCTCCTCCTCGGCGGCCGAGGCCTCCCTCAAGTCCCGCTCCACGCCCGGGATCTCGCCGTAGAGCAGCTTGCTGGCGGTGTCGAAGTCGCCGTCGCGCTGGGCGCGTTCGGCCTGGCCGCGCAACTCGTCGAGTTTCTCCTTGAGTTCACCGACCCGGTTGAGGGACTGCTTCTCCTTCTCCCAGCGGGCGGTCAGGCCCCGCAGCTCCTCCTCCTTGTCGGCGAGGTCGCGGCGCAGCTTGTCCAGGCGCTCGCGGGAGGCGGGGTCGGTCTCCTTCTCCAGGGCCAGCTCCTCCATGCGCAACCGGTCGACGGAGCGCTGGAGTTCGTCGATCTCGACGGGGGACGAGTCGATCTCCATACGGAGCCGGGAGGCCGCCTCGTCGACGAGGTCGATGGCCTTGTCCGGGAGGAAGCGGGAGGTGATGTACCGGTCGGAGAGGGTCGCGGCCGCCACCAGCGCGCTGTCGGCGATCTGGACCTTGTGGTGGGCCTCGTAGCGCCCCTTGAGCCCGCGCAGGATCGCGATGGTGTCCTCGACGGTCGGCTCGGCGACCAGCACCTGCTGGAAGCGCCGCTCCAGGGCGGGGTCCTTCTCGATCCGCTCGCGGTACTCGTCGAGGGTGGTGGCGCCGACCATGCGCAGCTCACCGCGGGCGAGCATGGGCTTGAGCATGTTGCCGGCGTCCATGGCGGAGTCGCCGCCGGCGCCCGCCCCGACGACCGTGTGCAGCTCGTCGATGAAGGTGATGATCTGCCCGTCGGAGCTCTTGATCTCCGCGAGGACGGTCTTCAGCCGCTCCTCGAACTCACCGCGGTACTTGGCCCCGGCGACCATCGCGCCGAGGTCCAGCGCGACCAGCCGCTTGTCCTTGAGCGACTCGGGCACGTCGCCCTTCACGATCCGCTGCGCGAGCCCCTCCACGACGGCGGTCTTGCCGACGCCGGGCTCGCCGATGAGGACGGGGTTGTTCTTGGTCCGGCGGCTGAGCACCTGCACGACCCGCCGGATCTCCTGGTCACGGCCGATGACCGGGTCGAGCTTGCCCTCGCGGGCGGCGGCGGTGAAGTCGGTGCCGAACTTCTCCAGGGCCTTGTACTGCCCCTCGGGATCGGCGCTGGTCACCCGGCGCCCGCCGCGCGCCTTCTGGAAGGCGTCGAGCAGCTTCTTCGCGGTGGCCCCCTGCTGGCTGAGCACGTCGGCGGCCGGCCCGCCCTTGGCGGCGATGCCGATCAGCAGGTGCTCGGTGGAGAGGTACTCGTCGCCGAGGTCCTTGGCGCGGGCCTGGGCGTCCGCGATGACGGAGAGCAGATCGCGGTTGGGCTGCGGAGGCGCCACGGTGGACCCGGTCACGCTGGGCAGCGAGCCGATCGCCTTCTCGGCCCCGGCGCGCACGGCGGCCTGGTCGGCGTCGACGGCCGCGAGCAGGTCGGTGATGTTCTCGTTGTCCTGCCCCGCGAGCAGCGCAAGGAGCAGGTGGGCGGGGGTGAGGTCCGGGTGTCCCTCGGTCACGGCACGGTTGCTGGCCGCGTTGATCGCGTCCCGGCTCCGGTTGGTCAGCTCGGCGTCCACGTTCGCGTACTCCTCCTCGGTGTCAGCTCTCCCTTGACTGACTCTGTCAGCGTATACAAAGTTGAGTCTATTCCACTCAAGGCAGTCTGCGGGAGGGAAGTGGTGGTTGGCTTCCCGCCATGACTACTCGCACTCAGGATCCGGGTGCCCCGGACGCCGCGTATCTCAGCTTCTGGCGGGAACGGCACCTGTGCACGCTGACGACCCCGCGCCCGGACGGCAGCCCGCACGTCGTGCCCGTCGGGGTGACATACGACCCCGAGGCCGGTCTTGCTCGGGTGATCGCGAGCGGGACCAGCGCGAAGGTACGGCATGTGCGGGCGGCCGGGGCCGAGGGGGCCCGGGTCGCGGTGTGCCAGGTGGACGGGCGGCGGTGGGCGACGCTGGAGGGACGGGCGTACGTGCGCACGGAGCCGGAGCGGGTGGTGGAGGCGGAGCGGCGCTACGCCGAGCGCTACGGACGAGAGCCGGGACCGAACCCTTTGCGCGTGGTGATCGAGATCTCACTCACGCGCGCGATGGGGCATTTTTGAGCCACGGGGAGATCATCCGATACCCGGAAATGTCCCCAGAAACTGCAGCGGCGTCACCGTGTTCAGGTCACGGTGACGCCGCTGCGGGGGGAAGCACCTGCGCGATCTGTTACGACGGGGGAATCGCGTCAGGCACTGCGGGGGGTGGCTGAGATGGTCCGTGGAGTGGGGGATTCCGGTTCCACCAGCCGATGGTCTCGTTGGTCAAGATTCACAAAGATCATTCCGTACCGAATGGCACACCGCACGGGCTGCGGCGCCCCCCGAGGCCGCCGCAGACACCGGTACGCCCGCACGTCCTCGTCATCGTCCCGCGTGACGACCACCGGTTCACCGAAGACGGTCACCATCAACGAGTCACCGGGGTGGGGGATCGCGGTGACGAGGTCGATGAAGTGCCAGCCGGAGCGGTAGGCGGTGGCCATTTCACGGCGGAAGGAGCGGTCGTCGGGTGGGGTGGTCACGTCAACTCCACACGCTGTCTGCCGGAACTACAACGGTGTCGCCGCCATTGTCGCCGTCGGCAGTCGTGGTGGTGGCCGATGACCAGACACTGTCGGCCTGCGCGGCCTGCGCACTGGGCAGACCGCCGATCGCTCCGAACGCCACGACGGCTGAAAAGGCGGCGACAAGCACCGAGCGAAGCATTCTGTTCCGCATAGTCGGCTTCGTCCTCACTTGAAGGTCCCCTTTTCCCCCGTCGAGTAAGACGATGGCTCATTCGGGCACGTCATGGCCACACGATCGGTGCATCATGTTCCTGCATGTTCAGGACCCTGGGGGGTGGAGATTTGACAACAAATCGGACTAAGGCGACGCATCCCCACGCCATGACGGAGCTGTGTGAGGAAGGAAGCCGTCTATACACGAACGCACTCCGCACGGGACGTATCGCCCGTGCGGAGGTCGAGCCCGCCCCCTGTCTGATGGAGTTCGCCCTGCTCCACCCCGACCCCGACGACGCGAACTGGCTCCGACCGGTTCCCCCGTCGGTCGCGCTGGCCCAGCGGCTCACCCCCATAGAACGCGAGATCACGGAACGCCGACGGCTGTCCATCGAGCTGGCGGACACATTCGAGCCGTTCATGACCCTCAGCGCGCCGGTGGCCGCGGCCACCCACTCCATCACCGTCCTGGAGGGGCTCGACCGCATCAACGAAGCCCTCGACCTGGCGATATCGCAGTGCCAGAACGAGATGCTCACCGTCCAGCCGAGCCAGCGGCATCCGGAGCGCCGGCTCATGGAAGCCCTGGAACGCGACAAGCCGCTGATCGAACGGGGCGTACGGATCCGGACCCTCTACCAGCACACGGCCAGGTACAGCCAGGAGAGACTCGCCTGGGTGGACCACTTCGCCGACGGGAAGGCCGAGTACCGGACCATCGACGAACTGGTCGAGCGGCTCATCATCTGCGACGAGGCCGTCGCGTTCATCCCCACCCGCGACGACCGGCAGGTCGCCCTCGAACTGCGCCACCCGGGCCTGGTCCGGTATCTGATCAAGGTGTTCGAATTCATGTGGAGCCGTGCCGTTCCCCTGAACGCCGGCGCGCCCTATGAAACCGCTCCCGACGGCATCACGGACATCCAGCACTCCATCGCCAAGCTCCTGGTGGAGGGCCACGTCGACGAAGCCATCGCGCGCCGCCTGGGCATGAACGTCCGCACCTGCCGCGCCCACATAGCCAAGCTCGCCACGGCCCTCGGCAGCGGCAGCCGCGCCCAACTCGGCTTCCTCATCGCCCAGTCCGGAATCCTGGACCAGGGGCAGTGACCCGAAGGGGGGCGCGGTGACCCGGGAGAGCCATCCGGAGCACGGCGTGGACGACCTGTGCTCCGCGGGGACAGAGCTGTACGAGCAAGCCCTGCGCGAAGGGCATGTGCGCGCCACCGACGCCGAGGCGGCCCCCTGTCTGGTCGACCTCGGCCTGCTGAACCCGAGCGTCACCGACCTGGACGTGCTGGAGCCGGTCGCACCGGCCGTCGCACTCCATCGCCTGCTGCGCACCTCCGAGGAACTCATCGCGGTCGAACGGCGGCGCGAGCAGCGACTGGCCGACCTGTTCGAACCGCTCATGCGAATCGGCGGCAGCTCGGTCATCCCGATGGTCACGACCCTCAGCGGATTCGAACCGATCAGCCGCGCGATCAACGAGGCCATGGCCGACACATCCGGCGAGACCCTCGCCATCCAGCCCCTTACAGCAGGGATGCACTCTCCAAGCCGGCCCCACGACGAAGCGTTCACCCGCGACCAGGAGTATCTCGACCGGGGCGGGCGCATCCGCACTCTCTACCCGCACACCCTGCGCCATGCCCGCAGCACCCTGGTCCGCTACGAGCATCTGCGCGGCGACGCCCAGGCGCGCACCCTCGACGAGGTCACCCCGCGGCTGATCGTCGTCGACCGCGCCGTCGCCTTCATCCCCGCGACCGCCGACCGCACCCTCGCCCTGGAGATCCGCCAACCCGCGATCGTCGAGTTCCTCGCCACCGCCTTCGACCGGCTCTGGCGGCTCGCCACCCCCATGTACCCGCAGGCGGTCCAGCAACCGAATGTCAACGGCATCACCCAACGCCAACGGGCCATCGCCGACCGACTCGGCATGAACATCCGCACCGCCCGCGTCCACATCGCCAAACTCGCCGCCACCCTCGGCAGTGAGAGTCGGGCCCAACTCGGCTACCTCATAGCGGGATCAGGAATCCTCGAGCAGGAAGGGGGCACCACGTGAGCACGCCGCCGCACCCCGAGCACGGCGTGGACGACCTCTGCGCCGCCGGTACGAAGCTGTACGAGCAGGCCCTGCGCGAGGGATACGTGAGCGACGCCGAGGCCGCCCCCTGCCTGGTCGACTTCGGGCTTCTGCATCCCTCCGTCGACGACCTGTCCAAGCTGGAGCCGGTCGATCCGACGGTCGCCCTGCACCGCATCCTGCGCGCCGCGGAGGAACGTATCGCCGAGGAGCGCGGACGCGAGCAGCGGGTGGTCGACCTGTTCGAACCGCTCATCCGCATCAGCCGTCCTCGCGCCGGGCCCACCGACACCGCCGCCGTCACGGTCCTCAGTGGGATGGACCGCATCAACACGGTGATCACGCAGGTCATGGCCGATGCCGCCCAGGAACTGCTGGCCATCCAGCCGTACCGCTCAGCCGCCCACCAGGTACTCCCCCAGCACGACGAAGCCCTGGTCCGCGATCAGGAGTTCCTCGACCGGGGCGGCCGCATCCGGACGCTCTACCAGCACACCCTGCGCCACGCCCCCTCGATCCTCACTCGCTACGAGAGGCTCCGGGGCGACGCCCAGGCCCGCACCCTCGACGAGGTCACCCCCCGCCTGATCATCGTCGACCGCGCCGTCGCCTTCATCCCCGCGACCGCGGACCGCACCCTCGCCCTGGAGATCCGCCAACCCGCGATCGTCGAGTTCCTCGCCACCGCCTTCGACCGGCTCTGGCGGCTGGGAACCCCCATGTACCCCCAGGCCGTCCACCAGCCCAGCCTCAACGGCATCACCCAACGCCAACGCGCCATCGCCGCCCTCCTCATAGAGGGCCACACCGACGCCGTCATCGCCGACCGGCTCGGCATGAACATCCGCACCGCCCGCGTCCACATCGCCAAGCTCGCCGCGACGCTCGGCAGTGAGAGTCGGGCTCAGCTGGGGTATCTCATCGGACGGTCCGGGGTTCTTGACCGGGAAGGGTGAGGGGGGTGACGGAGGTCGGGGTGTCCAGGCCCACCTGGGCTATGCGGACGCCGAGTTGGGTGCGGCTGGCCGCGCCCAGGGTCTCCGACAGCCGCGCGATGTGGGCCCGGCACGTACGGACGCTTATGCCGAGGCGTTCCGCGATCACCGCGTCCTGGTGGCCCTCGGCGAGCAGCGCCGCGATGGACTGCTCGCGGTGGGAGATGCCCTCGATGCCGGTGTCCGGCAACGGCGCCGTCAACGGGATCGCCAGGCGCCACAGGCGCTCGAAGACCGTCACCAGGTACGACACCAGCGCCGGGTGCCGTAGCTCCAGGGCCAGCGTGCGGTCCGCGTTCGCGGGGACGAAGGCGACCGTGCGGTCGAAGAGGATGAGGCGGTCGATCACCTCGTCCAACGTCCTCGCCTGGACCGATCCGCCCATCAGTTCAAGGTAGTTGAGCAGCCCCTGGCCGTGGCGGGCCACGTGGGTGTAGAGGTCCCGCATGCGCACGCCCCGGCCGCGCAGGGCGAGCGCGCGGTGCAGGCCCTCCGTCAGTTCGTGCTCCGGGCGGATGCCCCCGGGCTGGACCGTGAGGACCTCCGTCGTGCACGCCTCCGTCGCCTCGTCCATCGCCGCCTGGATCCGCGAGAGCCCGTCCAGGACGCGGATCGCCGACCCCTCGCCGCCCGCGGTCCGGTCCTGCGGGCCGAGACCGGCGTACCGTTCCACGGCCGCGACGGCCGCCCCCACGCGCCGCTGACTCGCGCTGACGTCGTCGTAGACCCCGCGCAGCAGCCGGGTCATGACCTCCTGGGGTGCCGTCGGCACCAGCCAGTCCATGTCGTCCGGATCCGGGTGGAGCAGCGCGAGTTCGAGAAGGCAGGGCACCGGCTCCGCGTCGGCGCGCGGCACCCGCCCGCGCCGTACCGCCCGGGAATACACGCGGTCACCAGCCTCGCACAGCCGGTCGGCACCGTGTGGATGGTCGTCCGTCCCGTGCCCGGTCATGACCGCCCCTCCCCCGACTCCAGCGTCTACCGCCCTCTTGTCCTGTTTCCCCATCGAGGCCGCGAAGCCTCCTCGGCTCCGCAACTATGCGCGGCCCGGACCCGCTCCGCAACACGGCTCCTCGGGCCTTGACCGAGAAAAACCCCCGGTATGCCCCACAATCCACGGCCCTCCACACCATCCCCTTGCAACAACATGACGGCCCGGGCGAGCCGCGCGGAACGCCCCGCTCCGTGCGTCAACTGCCGGAAATGCCGCAGTGATCACCGCGTTACGTACCGCACTTAACGTCAGGTCATGGCGGACATATTTGACGCGTACGCGTTGGCCGACGCGTGGGACGAGATGTTCGAGCGGCCGGGTGAGGTCAGGACCGCCTATGAGCCGGTGCTGGCTGCACTTCAGCCGATCGAACCGAGTGAACTGCGCTTCCGGGCCGACCAGATGGCCCGGGCGTTCACCGACAGAGGCGTGACGTACGCCTTCGCGGGCGAGGAGCGGCCCTGGCCGCTGGACCTCGTGCCCAGGATCCTCGACTCACTCGAATGGGATCTCATACAACGGGGGGTCGGGCAGAGAGTCAGGGCCCTGGAGGCCTATCTCGCCGACGCCTACGGACACGCCCGCGCCTTCGAGGACGGTGTCGTGCCCTGGCGGCTGCTCCTCAACTCCCCCCATTTCCACCGCGCCGCGCAGGGCGTCGAGCCACCCGGCGGTGTCCGGATCCACGTCGCCGGCATCGACCTCGTACGGGACGAACAGGGCGCGTTCCGGGTCCTGGAGGACAACGTCCGGGTCCCGAGCGGGGTGTCGTACGTCATCGAGAACCGGCGCGCGATGACCCGGATCTTCCCCTCCCTCTTCGCCGAGCAGCACGTCCTCCCCGTCGACGGCTACACCCAGAAACTGCTGGCCGCACTGCGCGCCGCCGCCCCCGACGGCACCCAGGACCCCCGGGTCGTGGTCCTCACCCCCGGCCCCAACAACGCCGCCTACTTCGAACACGCCCTGCTCGCCCGGCTGATGGGTGTGCAGCTGGTCGAGGGACACGACCTGGTGTGCCGCAACAACCGCGTCTGGATGCGCACCACCCGTGGCGAGGTGCCCGTCCATGTCGTATACCGGCGCCTGGACGACGACTTCCTCGACCCGCTCCACTTCCGCCCCGACTCGGTGATCGGCTGCCCGGGCATCCTCAGCGCCGCCATGGCGGGCAACGTCACCCTCGCCAACGCGGTCGGCAACGGCATCGCCGACGACAAGCTGCTCTACACGTACGTCCCCGACCTGATCCGCTACTACCTCTCCGAGGAGCCGATCCTCCCCAACGTGGAGTCCTACCGGCCGGACGAGCCAGGGCAGTTGGAGGCGGTCCTCGACCAGATCGACCAGCTCGTCGTCAAACCGGTCGACGGCGCCGGCGGCCAGGGCATCGTCATCGGCCCCAAGGCCGACCGCAAGACACTGGAACAGACACGCGAGGCCGTCAAGAAGGACCCCCGCGGCTTCATCGCCCAGCGCCCCGTCGCCCTCTCCACCTCCCCCACCCTCGCGGGCGAGCGCATGGCCCCCCGCCACATCGACCTGCGCCCCTTCGCCGTCAACGACGGCAACGACATCTGGGTCCTGCCCGGCGGCCTCACCCGCGTCGCCCTCCAGGAGGGCAACCTGATCGTCAACTCCAGCCAGGGCGGCGGCTCCAAGGACACCTGGGTACTCGCCGAGGGCCCCTCGGAGGCACCGGCGCCACCCGCGGCCTCCACGCTCCCGGCGATCGCCCCGCGCGACCTCGGACCGGACGGCACCCCCGCCGTCGTACAGGAAGGAGCACAGCAGTGAACGACGTGATCCTCTCCCGGATAGCCGAGGCGCTGACCTGGACCGGCCGGTACGTCGAGCGGGCCGACGCGACCGGGCGGATTCTCGACGCCTACCTCCACCGCATGCTGGAGGACCCGTGGCGCGACGAGGACCTGGCCTGCCGATCGTTGTACGCGATCCTCGGCATGGACGCGGGCGCCGAGCCCGTCGACATGCAGCAGGTCCTCGACCAACTCGCCTTCGACGCACGCTCGACGGGCTCCATCGAGGGCGCGCTCGGCGCCGCCCGGCTCAACGCCCGCAGCGCCCGCGAGGCCGTCTCCTCCGAGATGTGGGAGTGCCTCAACTCCACCTGGCACGCCCTCGCCGACCAGCGCCTCGCGGCCCGACGGACGGGCCCCTACGCCTACTTGGAACTCGTACGGCGGCGCGCGGCCCTCTTCTTCGGGCTCGCCGACTCCACCATGAGCCGCGACGACAGCTGGCGCTTCGTGGTGCTCGGCCGGAGCCTGGAGCGCGTCGACATGACCGTACGGCTGCTGTCGGTACGGGTGTTGGACGCGGCGCACGCGCCCGACTGGCCAACCCTGCTGAGCGCGTCCGGCGCCGACGAGGCGTACGCGCGCGTGTACGGCGGTTTCGGCGACACCCCGCGCGTGGCCGAATTCCTGCTCCTGGACCGGGACTTCCCGCGCTCCGCGCTGCACGCGCTGACCACCGCGGAGGAGTGCCTGACCGCGCTCGGCCGCCCCCGCCAGGACCCCGCACGCCGCCCGATCGGCCGGCTGCGCACCCGTCTCGAATACCTCGACCTGCACGCCCTGGAGGAACAACTCCCGCTGCTGCTCAGGGACTTGCAGACCGCCTGCATGGCCTCGGCGGAAGCGGTGGCGGAGCGGTTCTTCCCGTACCAGGGGCCCGTCGAGTGGGCCCAGGAAGGAGCGTGAGATGACCACCCAGGGAACGCACAGGCTCCGCATCAAGCACGTCACCAAGGTCTCCTACGCCCAGCCAGCGTCCTCCTCGCACAACGAGGTCCGCATGACCCCGCTGACGCTGCCCGCGCAGACCACGCTGGACGCCCGGGTCACCGTGAACCCGACGACGCCCACCTGGTCGTACTGGGACTACTGGGGCACCCAGGTCACCGGCTTCGACCTGATGGACCCGCACGGCCATCTCACCATCACGGCCTCCAGCCTGGTCGAGACGTCCCCGCCGGAGCCGCTGCCCCAGGCGCCCACCTGGGCCGAGATCGCCGAACGGACGGCGAGCTCCCGCCTGTTGGAGTTCGCGAGCCCGACGGGCCGTACGACGGTCCCGGCGCGGCTGGCCAAGAAGGCCCGCAAGGCGGCGGCCGGGCTCGACCCGCACGAGACGGCGGTCGCGGTGTCGACGCTGGTCGCCGACCGGGTGTCGTACCTGCCCGGCGCGACCAGTGTGAACACCTCGCCCGAGGAGGCCTGGGAGCAGGGCGCGGGCGTCTGCCAGGACATCACCCACCTCACCGTCGCGCTGCTGCGGGGCGTGGGCCTGCCGGCCCGCTATGTCTCCGGCTATCTGCACCCCGAGCGGGAGGCGGAGCTGCACCGGCCGGTCGCGGGGCAGTCGCACGCCTGGATCGAGTACTGGGCGGGCGACTGGTGCGGCTACGACCCCACCAACAGCGTCCGCGCCGACGCGTCCCACGTGGTGGTGGCCCGCGGCCGCGACTACGACGACGTGACCCCGCACAAGGGGATCTACCGGGGTGTTCCCGGCGGATCGCCGGAGGTGACGGTGGAGTTCACGCGGGTCGCGTGAACGGCGAAGGGGCGACCGGTGGTCCGGCCGCCCCTTCCGTCTGCCTCGGCTACTTCAGCTTGATCGCGTCGCACGCCGCCTTGTACTGGGGCGTGCAGATGTCCTTGACGGTGTAGATGCCGTCCTTGACGACGGTTTCCTTGATGTTGTCCTTGGTCAGCGCGACGACCTGGACGAGCTGGGCCGGGATGTCCTTGTTGGTGGGGCTGTCGACCTTGTCCGTGGCGAGGGCGTCGAACTGGATGTCCTTGCCCTGGATCTTCGTCACGGCCATCTCGGCGGCGGCCTCGGCCTCGCCCGGGTAGGGCTTGTAGACGCTCATGTACTGCTCACCGGAGACGATCCGCTGCACCGCGGGCAGTTCCGCGTCCTGGCCGGTGATCGGCGGGATGGTCGTCATGCCCGCCTTCTCCATCGCCTCGATGGCGGCGCCGGCCATGGCGTCGTTCGCGGAGTAGACGGCCTTGATGTTGTCCTTGCCGATCTCCTCGATCGCCTTGGTCATGTCGGCCTTGGCGATCGGCGGCTTCCAGCCGTCCACGTCGTACTGCGCGGCGATCGTCACCTTGCCGTTGAGCTCCGACATCGCGCCCGCCTTGAACTGGCCGGCGTTCGGGTCGGAGGGCGAGCCGTTGATCATGACGATCTTGTCGGAGGTGTCGATGCCGGAACCGATCGCCTCGACGAGGGAGCGGCCCTGGACCTCGCCGACGAGTTCGTTGTCGAAGGAGACGTACGCGTCGATCGGGCCCTCGGCGAGCCGGTCGTAGGCGATGACCGGGATGCCGGCGTCCTTGGCCTTCGTCACCATGCTCGCGATCGCGTGCGAGTCCACGGCGTCCAGCAGGATGACGTCGACCTTGTCGTCGATCATCTGCTGCATCTGCTTGGCCTGCTTCTTGGCGTCGGCCTCGCCGTTGGCATAGACCGTCTTGCCCTTTTTGTCGGTGAGTTCGGCGACCTTGGCCTTGATGATCGGGTAGTCGAACTCGGCGTAGCGCGTGTTCGTCGCCTCCGGCATGAGGACACCCACGGTGATGTCGTTGCCCTTGGTCGGACTCGCCTCACTGCTGCTCGCGGCGCCGAGCGCCCCGCAGGCGGCCAGCGAGAGGGACATCGTGGACGCGGCCACGGCTATGGCGATACGACGGACACCGGTGATCACTGCGCGCTTACCTTCCGGAACAAGGGTGCTTCACGCGACCCAGGTGAAGGAAGCCAACGCTGTCTTCACCAAACCGTCAAGATGTAACCGGTCAATGAGATCCCAACGTTGCGTGTGACCACGGCGTAAAGGAATCGGCCGTACCCAATCTCACAGTCCGGGACGCCCGTACAACCAATGCCGGCCTTCGTCGGTCGTGATCGCGAGCGGCTTTACCCGCCGTTGACGATCACGACTGAAGGTCTGAATGAACCCTGCACGACGCACGACGACCGGCGCGCTGGTGCTCGCCACCGCGAGCGGCCTCCTCACCGCCGTGGCCACCCCCGCCTCCGCCGCCGTCACCTGTACCTCCCCGGTCTTCAAGCGGCAGTTCTACGCGAACACGTCCTTCTCCGGCACCCCGAAGAAGACGGACTGCGACACGGCGATAGACCAGAGCTGGAGCGGCGCCCCGGTCTCCGGCCTGCCGAAGGACAACTTCGGGGTGCGCTGGAGCGTGACCCGTGACTTCGGGTCGGGCGGGCCGTTCGCGCTCAACGCCAGTGGGCTCGACGGGATGCGGGTGTACGTCGACGGCGTGCGCAAGATCGACCTGTGGAAGAACGTCTCCACGACGGTCAAGAAGACCGCCAACGTCACCGTCCCTTCCGGCAAGCACACCCTGCGGATCGACTACGTCAACTGGACCGGCGCCGCCAAGGTCAAGGTCACGTACGCGCCCCGCACCTCCGCCGACGTCGACAAGGTCAAGCCCCTTGTCCCGACCGGCACTTCGGTGTCGTACGACAAGGCGACCGGCAAGGCGAAGGTCTCCTGGGCGAAGAACAAGGAGATGGATCTCGCCGGGTACAAGGTCTACCGGCGGCTGAAGGGCACGTCGTTCCCGGCCGCGCCGCTCGCGACGACCACCTCGACGTCGTACACCGACAGCGCCCTGCCGATGACCGGCGACACCTACTCCTACGAGGTCCGCGCCTACGACAAGGCCGGCAACACCTCGGGCGGCACCGCCGACCAGGCCGTGGTGACCGTCGACCGGACCGCGCCGGCCGCGGCGACCGGGCTGACGGCGGTGGGCACCACGGCGGGCAACTCGCTGACGTGGCAGGCGTCCTCGTCGAAGGACGTCGACCACTACGAGGTGTGGGCGTCGCGCAACGGTGACCCGGACCCGGACGGGCCCGAGATCGCCCTCGGGACGTCCTTCGCCGACCGGCTCGCGGAGGCCGGAGTGCCGTACACCTACACGGTGCAGACCGTCGACACCGCGACCAACGTCTCCCCGGTCGCCAAGGTGACCGTCACCCGCCCCGTCGCCTCGGCCGTCCCCGCCCCGACGGATGTCACCGGCACCCCCGCCGACGCCTCCACCGCCCTCACCTGGACCGCGGCCGAAGGCGCCACCGGCTACCGCGTCTACCGGCGCACCGACGCCAACGGCGCCTGGAGCCTGCTGGGCAGCGCCTCGGGGACGTCGTACGACGACGCTTCGGCGCCGCAGGGCAAGGCCCTCTACTACGTCGCCTCCGTCGACGCCCAGGACGCCGACTCGGCGCCCGCCACCGAGGTGACCGTCGACCGGCTCACCCCGGCCACCGCGACCGGCCCGGCAGAGCCGCGGCTGAGCCTGGTCACGAGCGGTGTGCCGGGCCGCTCGCCGATCGAGGTCAAGGCCGTCCCCGGCACGGGTGACGAATCCCGTGTCCTGAAGGGCTACGCCTGGGAGATGTCGGGCGCCTGCGGCTCCAGCGGCGACCAGTTCTCCACCACCGGCACGCTCACCTGGACGGCCCCCTGGAACGGCCCCTGCATCGCCACGGTGTTCGCCGTGGACGCGTACGGCCGCCAGGGCACGCAGGGCGCGACGCTGGGCTTCTTCAGCGGCCGCTGACGGCGTACGAGAAGGGGCCCGGAGAGATCTCCGGGCCCCTTCCCACACCTGAGCTAGTCCTTCGGCTTCTTCGGCCGCCACACCACCAGCGCGCTGGTCTGCTGCACTTCCTGGTACGGGACCAGGTCGCGGCGGTACGACGCGTGCACCGCCGCCTCGCGCTGGCGCATCGCCGCGGCGGCTCCCTCGACGGCGTCCTGGAGCTCGGCCACGCGCGACTGGAGCGCGGCGACCTGGTTCTCCAGCTCGATGATCCGCTTGATGCCGGCGAGGTTGATGCCCTCGTCCTGCGACAACTGCTGGACGGTGCGCAGCAGTTCGATGTCCCGGGCGGAGTAGCGCCGGCCCCGGCCCGCGGTGCGGTCCGGGGACACCAGGCCCAGGCGGTCGTACTGACGCAGGGTCTGCGGGTGCAGGCCGGAGAGCTGGGCCGCCACCGAGATGACGTAGACCGGGGTCTCCTCGGTCAGTTCATACGGGTTGCGTCGACGGCCGTCCATCTCGATCAAGCTCCCTTCGCGGCCTGGAACAGCTCCGCCCGTGGATCCTCACCCACGGTCGCCTCGCGATACGCCTCCAGTGCGTCACGAGCCTTCCCCGACAGCTCGGTCGGGACACTCACCTCGACGGTGACCAGCAGATCGCCCCGGGTGCCGTCCTTGCGGACCGCGCCCTTGCCCCGCGCCCGCATGGTGCGGCCGTTGGGCGTGCCCGGCGGCAGTTTCAGCGTCACCGCCGGTCCGCCGAGCGTCGGGACCCGGACCTCGCCGCCGAGCGCCGCCTCCGAGAAGGTGACCGGGACGGTCACCGTGAGGTTGTCGCCCTTGCGGCCGAAGACCGGGTGCGCGTCCACGTGCACGGTGACGTACAGGTCGCCGGACGGGCCGCCGCGCTCGCCGGGCGCGCCCTTGCCGCGCAGCCGGATCCGCTGCCCGTCCGAGACGCCCGCCGGGATGCGGACCTGCATGGTGCGGGAGGACTTGGCCCGCCCGGAGCCCTTGCAGATCTCGCAGGGGTTCTCCGCGATCAGGCCGCGGCCCTTGCAGTCCGGGCAGGGGTCGGTCAGCGAGAAGCCGCCGCCCGAGCCGCGGGCCACCTGGCCGGTGCCGACGCAGGTCGGGCACACGCGCGGGTTGCCGTTGGCGTCCCCGGTGCCCGAACACGCCTTGCAGGGGGCCTGCGAGGACATCCTGAGCGGGACCGTCGCACCCTCGATCGCCTCGGTGAAGCTGAGGGTGACCTCGGTGTCGATGTCCTGGCCGCGCCGCGGCTGCACCCGGGTGGTGCCGGAGCTGCCCCGGTTGAACAGGCCCCCGAAGACGTCCCCGAGCCCGCCGCCGAAGCCGCCGGCTCCCTGGCCCCCGCCCTGGGCGCCGCCTCCGAAGAGGTCACCCAGGTCGAAGTTGAAGGAGCC
Organism: Streptomyces sp. NPDC047072; assembly: GCF_040643855.1. Classification (NCBI taxonomy): domain Bacteria; kingdom Bacillati; phylum Actinomycetota; class Actinomycetes; order Kitasatosporales; family Streptomycetaceae; genus Streptomyces; species Streptomyces sp. NPDC047072. The sequence goes on from NZ_JBEYVC010000111.1 coordinate 18,782, forward strand.
GCCCGCACCGCCCGGCCCCGGACGGAAGCCGCCGTTGCCGAAGAGGGCGCGGGCCTCGTCGTACTCCTTGCGCTTCTTGGGGTCGCCGAGGATGTCGTTCGCCTCGGAGATCTCCTTGAAGCGCTCCTCGGCCTTGGCGTTGCCCTTGTTGGCGTCCGGGTGGAACTCGCGGGCGAGCTTGCGGTACGCCTTCTTGATCTCGGCCTCGGTGGCGTCCTTGGGGACGCCGAGGACCTTGTAGTAGTCCTTCTCGATGAAGTCCTTGGTGCTCATCCCCGACGCCCCTCCTTCCGGTCACCGGCTACGTCTTCAGCCCTCTTCAGAGCTGTTGTCCTTCTCCTCGCCGGCCTCGGACTCGTCCTTGGCCGGCTGCGCGCCCGGCTGCGGTTCGGCGACCGCCACCCGCGCGGGGCGGATGGTGCGCTCGCCGATGCGATACCCCGGCTGGAGAATCGCCACGCACGTCGTCTCGGTGACGTCGGGCGCGTACGAGTGCATGAGGGCCTCGTGGATGGTCGGGTCGAAGGGCTCGCCCTCCTTGCCGAACTGCTGCAGGCCCATCTTGGCCGCGACGGTCTCCAGCGACTCGGCGACGGACTTGAACCCGCCGACGAGTTCGCCGTGTTCCCTCGCGCGGCCGATGTCGTCGAGCGTGGGCATGAGCTCGGTCAGGAGGTTCGCGACGGCGATCTCCTTGACCGCGATCCGGTCCCGCTCCACACGGCGTCGGTAGTTCTGGAACTCGGCCTGGAGCCGCTGGAGGTCCGCGGTGCGCTCCTCGAGCGCCTTGCGCACCTGGTCCAGCTGCGCCGTCAGACCGGCGATCTGCGCTGATGCGTCCCCGGCCGGGGCCGCCCCCGCCTCCGAAGAGGGGGCGGCGGCCTTCGGCTCGGCGTCGTCGGGGGTGGCGCCGGAGGGGACGTCGGGCTTCTCGTCGAAGCCCGGGGTCTCCTCCGTCACGCGGCACCGTCCTTGCGCTCGTCGTCCACGATCTCGGCGTCCACGACGTCGTCGTCCGCCTTGGCCTGGGAGGCACCGGCGTCGTCGGCGCCGCCCGCCGCCTGCGCGGCGCCCGCGTCGGCGTACATGGCCTGGCCGACCTTCTGCGAGACGGCCGCGACCTTCTCGGTGGCGGTGCGGATCTCGGCGGTGTCCTCGCCCTTGAGCGCGGTCTTCAGCTCCTCGACGGCGGCCTCGACCTCGGTCTTGACCTCGCCGGGGACCTTGTCCTCGTTGTCCTTGAGGAACTTCTCCGTCTGGTAGACGAGCTGCTCGCCCTGGTTGCGGGTCTCGGCGGCCTCGCGGCGACGGTGGTCCTCGTCCGCGTACTGCTCGGCCTCCTGGCGCATCCGGTCGACCTCGTCCTTCGGCAGCGAGGAGCCGCCGGTGACGGTCATCTTCTGCTCCTTGCCCGTGCCCAGGTCCTTGGCGGTCACGTGCATGATGCCGTTGGCGTCGATGTCGAAGGACACCTCGATCTGCGGGACGCCGCGGGGCGCCGGCGGCAGACCGGTCAGCTCGAACATCCCGAGCTTCTTGTTGTACGCCGCGATCTCGCGCTCGCCCTGGTAGACCTGGATCTGCACGGACGGCTGGTTGTCCTCGGCCGTGGTGAAGATCTCGGACCGCTTGGTCGGGATCGTGGTGTTGCGCTCGATGAGCTTGGTCATGATGCCGCCCTTGGTCTCGATACCGAGGGACAGCGGGGTCACGTCGAGGAGCAGGACGTCCTTGACCTCACCCTTGAGGACACCGGCCTGGAGGGACGCGCCGATGGCGACGACCTCGTCCGGGTTCACGCCCTTGTTGGCGTCCTTGCCGCCGGTCAGCTCCTTGACGAGCTCGGCGACGGCGGGCATACGGGTGGAGCCACCTACGAGGACGACGTGGTCGATCTCGTTGATGGAGACGCCGGCGTCCTTCATGACGTTGAAGAACGGCGTCTTGCAGCGCTCCAGGAGGTCCGCGGTCAGCTGCTGGAACTGCGCGCGGGTGAGCTTCTCGTCCAGGTGCAGCGGGCCCTCGGCGGAGGCCGTGATGTAGGGCAGGTTGATCGAGGTCTCGGTGGAGGACGACAGCTCGATCTTGGCCTTCTCGGCGGCCTCGCGGAGGCGCTGGAGGGCCATCTTGTCCTTGGCGAGGTCCACGCCGTGGCCGGACTTGAACTGCTGCACCAGGTAGTCGACGACGCGCTGGTCCCAGTCGTCACCACCGAGGTGGTTGTCGCCGTTGGTGGCCTTCACCTCGACGACGCCGTCGCCGATCTCCAGGAGGGACACGTCGAAGGTGCCGCCACCGAGGTCGAAGACGAGGATCGTCTGGTCGTCCTTGTCGAGGCCGTACGCGAGCGCGGCCGCGGTGGGCTCGTTGACGATACGAAGGACGTTCAGGCCCGCGATCTCGCCGGCCTCCTTCGTCGCCTGGCGCTCGGAGTCGTTGAAGTACGCCGGGACGGTGATGACCGCGTCGGTCACCTTCTCGCCCAGGTAGGACTCGGCGTCCCGCTTCAGCTTCTGCAGGATGAAGGCGGACATCTGCTGCGGGTTGAAGGGCTTCCCGTCCAGCTCCGTCTTCCAGTCGGTGCCCATGTGGCGCTTCACGGAGCGGATGGTCCGGTCCACGTTGGTGACCGCCTGGCGCTTGGCCACCTCGCCGACCAGCACTTCGCCGTTCTTCGCGAAGGCGACGACGGACGGCGTGGTCCGGGCACCCTCGGCGTTGGTGATGACGGTGGGCTCGCCGCCTTCAAGAACGCTGACGACGGAGTTAGTCGTGCCCAGGTCGATGCCGACCGCACGTGCCATGGTGAATTCCTCCAGCTGACTTGAGTGGAACGGACTCAAGTGTGCACGACACCCGCCACCCGGTCAACAGAGCTGAGTCGAGGGGGCTCAACTCTTATCCGTTCCTTACACGCAACCGGCCTCTGACCTGCGACGGAATCGGAGCCCGCAGCAGCAGGAGTACGACGACCAGGGTGCCGCCGACCACCCACAGCACCCGCGATCCGGCGACCCACCCGAGGTGCACGAGGACCCCGACGAGTACCCCGGAGAAGGCCCCCGCACCGAGCAGGACGGTCACCCCGCGCGGGGTGATCCCGAGCCGCCGCAGCCGGTGCGCGAGGCGTCCGGAGCGGCGGCGGGCCAGGGTCACCAGGAGGACGTCGGCGGCGACCACCGCGGTCATCGCGAACAGCACGGCCGTACTGGAGCCGAAGCCGTGCCCGGCGCGGGTCAGCACGGCCGCGGCGGCGAGCACGAACCCGGTGAACAGCGCGCCGCCCGAACCGAGCCCCACGCGCGCGGGATGCCAGTTGTGCATCAGGAAGCCGGTCAGCGCGGCGGCGAGCACGCTCAGCAGCACGGCGAGCCCGTCCATGACCTCGACGGCGGCACAGACGCCGACCCCGAAGGCGGTGACGACCCCGACGGTCCCGGCGAGCCCGTCGGCGTGGTCGAGCGCCCGGAAGCCGAGGGCGACGAAGACGATCCATCCGACCGCGAGGATCCCGGCGGGCACCCCGGTCTCCGCGTACGGCACGACACAGACGGCCGCGACGGCCGTACCGACTCCGAGGACCCGCGCCCCGACCCGGCGCGCGTCGGCGACGAACCCCAGGAGGGCGACACCCACGGCCCCCGCCAACAGCCGTCCGACCTCGCCCCCGAGCCGCGCGACCCCCGTCCACTCCCCCGCCCCGGCGACCACGGCGACCGCCACGACGACGGCCACACCCCCGACCACGGGAAGACCTCGCCGCCCCCTTTCGACGAGTCCGAGCCGCCGTGCGAGCGGCCCCAGCAGCGCGCTGAGCAGGGCGGCGAGGAACAGGGCGGAGGTGGCGGCGGCGATCCCGTAGAGCACGGGGCCAAATTAACGCTATATGTACCAATTCAGCACGAATAACACGATCGGAGTTTTAAGGTGACCCTCAGCGATTCAGATCACCCCGCACCCGGCTACAGTGCGGCGGAGGATGGGGGTAGTCTCAGACGGACTGCATAAGTTACCGCTTAGTAATGACCCCTCGCAGGCCCGAGGAGCCCCGAAATGCAACTCGCCGCGATCATCGTGTCGCTGGTACTGACCGTGGTCGGCGTGGCGTTGCTCGCCCGCGCCATCGGTCAGTTCGTCCGGTACTTCAAACTGGGCCAGCCCGTGCCCGCCGGAAGCCGGACCGACAACCCCTACGCGCGCAGCGTGACGCTGGTGCGGGAGTTCCTCGGACACACCCGGATGAACCGGTGGGGGATCGTCGGCGTCGCGCACTGGTTCGTCGCGGTCGGCTTCCTGACCCTGCCGCCGACCCTGGCGCAGGCCTTCGGCCAGCTCTTCCAGGCCGACTGGACGCTGCCGCTGATCGGTGAGTTCCTGCCGTTCGAGATGTACATCGAGTTCATCGGCCTGATGACGATCCTCGGCATCGCCGTGCTGATCACGATCCGGCTGCTGAGCCTGCCGTCCCGCCCGGGCCGCAAGTCCCGCTTCGCCGGCTCCAAGGCGGGCCAGGCGTACTTCGTCGAGTACGTCATCCTCACCATCGGCCTCGCCATCTACGTGCTGCGCGGCCTGGAGGGCGCGCTGCACCACGTGGACGGCTACGAGGCCGGGTACTTCGCCTCGTACCCCCTGGTGCTGGCCTTCAAGGGGCTGAGCGTCTCCGCGCTGCAGAACCTCGTCTACTTCGTCGCGATGATCAAGATCGGCACGTCCTTCGTGTGGATGATCGTCGTCTCGCTGAACACCAACATGGGTGTGGCCTGGCACCGCTTCCTGGCCTTCCCGAACATCTGGTTCAAGCGCGAGGCGACCGGCGGGACCGCCCTCGGCGGCCTCCAGCCGATGACCTCCGGCGGCGAGCCGATCGACTTCACCGACCCCGGTGACGACGACGTCTTCGGCGTCTCCCAGGTCGAGCAGTTCTCCTGGAAGGGCCTGCTCGACTTCTCCACCTGCACCGAGTGCGGCCGCTGCCAGTCGCAGTGCCCCGCCTGGAACACCGGCAAGCCGCTCTCCCCGAAGCTCCTGATCATGTCGCTGCGGGACCACGCGCACGCCAAGGCGCCCTATCTGCTGGCGGGCGGCGGCAAGACCATGGAGGGCGAGGAGAAGGCGTCTCCCGAGGCTCTCAAGGACGTGCCCGCCGCGGCCCTCGCGGAGGCCGAGCGCCCGCTGATCGGCACTCTCGAAGACAACGGCGTCATCGACCCGGACGTCCTGTGGTCCTGCACCACCTGCGGTGCCTGTGTCGAGCAGTGCCCGGTGGACATCGAGCACGTCGACCACATCGTCGACATGCGCCGCTACCAGGTGATGATCGAGTCCGCGTTCCCGTCCGAGGCGGGCACCATGCTCAAGAACCTGGAGAAGAAGGGCAACCCCTGGGGCCTGGCGAAGAAGCAGCGCCTGGAGTGGCTCAAGGAGGTCGACTTCGAGGTCCCGGTCGTCGGCAAGGACATCGAGGACCTCACCGAGGTCGAGTACCTCTACTGGGTCGGCTGTGCGGGTTCGCTTGAGGACCGCGCCAAGAAGACCACGAAGGCGTTCGCCGAACTCCTCCACATCGCGGGCGTCAAGTTCGCGATCATGGGCGGCGACGAGAAGTGCACCGGTGACTCCGCCCGCCGTCTCGGCAACGAGCCCCTCTTCCAGGAGCTCGGCATGGAGAACGTCATGGCGCTGAACATGGCGTTCGGCGAGGAGATGGACGAGGACGGCAAGGTCGTCCCCGAGTCGGCGAAGCCCAGGTCGGCGAAGAAGATCGTCGCCACCTGCCCGCACTGCCTCAACACGATCGGCAACGAGTACCCGCAGATCGGCGGCGACTACGAGGTCATCCACCACACCCAGCTGCTCCAGCACCTGGTGGACGAGGGCAAGTTGGTCCCGGTGACCCCGGTCGAGGGCATCATCACGTACCACGACCCCTGCTACCTGGGCCGCCACAACAAGATCTACACGCCCCCGCGCGAGATCATCGCCAACGTCCCGGGCCTGCGCAACGAGGAGATGCACCGCCACAAGGAGCGCGGCTTCTGCTGTGGCGCGGGCGGCGCGCGGATGTGGATGGAGGAGCGGATCGGCAAGCGCATCAACAACGAGCGCGTGGACGAAGCGCTGTCGTTGAACCCCGACATCATCTCCACGGCCTGCCCGTTCTGCCTGGTCATGCTCACGGACTCCGTGAACGGCAAGAAGAACGATGGCAAGGCCAAGGAGTCCGTCCAGGTCGTCGACGTCGCCCAGCTGCTCCTGGAGTCGGTGAAGACCCCGGTCGACCCGGCCGGCGAGGAGGAGACGGAGAGCGCCCCGGAGCCCGAGCCGGTGAAGTAGCTTCTACGGCCGTCCCGACGCCCCCGAGTCCCACCCGGACCCGGGGGCGTCGTCGTACCCTCAGCTCTCCCCGATGGTCCGCCCCGCCATGAACATGTACGTCAGCACCAGGATCCCGAAGCCGCCCACCCCGAGCAGCCCCTCGACGGGGCTCACCGGGTCGCCCGTCAGAAGCGGCCGCCAGCCGGCGAACACCGCGGTGACGAGGACGGCGTAAAACGTCTGGACCGGTGCGGACCAGGCCAGCTCCTGGAGAGCGCGCGGGCCCGCGGTGAACGTGAAGACCAGGGCGAAGAGGCCGATCGTGACCATGGCCAGGATGAACGCGACCAGCGCGTCCCGGCCGTTCGCCCCCTCCGGGAACGCCTCCCAGCGCCCCGCGGCGAGCGTCCGCAGGCTCTCGCGCTCATGGACATAGCCGCCGAGCTCCGGCGCCGAGGGTGCCCACAGCACCTCGACCTCGGTGCCGGTGCGCGGCCTGTCGTGGGTGTACGCGCGCGTGGCGAGCCGTTCGGGGCCGTCCGGTACGGCGACCACCAGACGGGACGTGTATCCCCGTACGACGTCCTCGCTCAGGTCCTCGCGGACGGCGCGCGGCGACTCCACCACCGTCGCCGTGCTCACCCGCGCGCCCGCGTCCCGCAGTTCGGCGACCCGCTCGTTCCCCATGCCGGCCGTCATCAGCCCGACGAAGAGGGCGCCACAGGCGAAGGTCAGCAGCAGCCAGAGAGCACCGGCGCGGGCCCGGACCCAGCCCACGGACTCGAAGGCACCGGAGGCTTTCTCCAGGTCCACGCGCGCGTGCCCGCGCCGCAAGCCCCACAGCGCCGCCGCCCGCACCACCGCGCACCCCGTCACGACCGCTCCGCCCACCAACGGCCCGGTCCACGGCCGGGGCGTGTACGCCACCCCCAGCAGCCACCAGCACGCCACCGCCGCGGCGAACCACCCCACCACTCCGCTCACGCGAACCGTCCAGACCAGCGTGGCCCTCATCGCAGACTCCCGATCGACGTGCCGACGTACACCGCCAGGAGGACGAAGGCGAACTGGGCCATACCGCCCGGCTCGCTGTCGGGGAAGGCATTCCAGCGCCCGGCGGCGACCGTCGGCAGATCGTCGTCCTCGTCGACAGCCAGGTGGCCGCGACCGCCGTGGCACCCCACGCCCCCCACCCCGCACCACCGCACCGCCCAGACCAGCGCGAACCGCACCCCTCGCCCGCCTCTCCCCCGTCACCGGCGTACACAGGACTGTCGCCGTTTGTCGAACAAGTGCATCATTGCGGGGGTCGTTGTCAATGATGCTGACGAGGTGAACGGTGCGCAGGCATGGCGGTGTTGTGTGTACGGCGGCCCTGTGCGCCTCCCTCCTCCTCGCCGCCTGCGGCCCCACCCAGCACACCGGCTCCGCCGCCCCCTCCCCCACCCAGGTCGCCCAACTCCCCGTCCCACGAGGCAAGGGCAGCAAGGTCCCCGACGACTTCAACGGAGACGGCCACCGCGACCTCGTCCTCGGTGACCTGGTCAAGGCGCAGGCGCACGCCGACGACGCCGGGATCGGGATCGTCTACGGCAGCGCGCGCGGACTCGTGCCGGGCGCACGGCAGTTGATCGCGCCGGGGAAACAGGGCGCCGCCACCGACGGCCAACTCCCCGCCGTCTTCGACCCGGAGACCACCTGCGACCTCGACCAGGACGGCTTCACCGACCTGTTGGTCTCCACCGACCCGCCCTACGACGGCCAGGGCCGGCCCCCGGTCCCGCTCCAGATCCTCTTCGGCTCGCCAACGGGCCTGACCGGCAAGGCCGTTCACCTCACCGTCCCGCCCGCCGCCCGGGACGGCAACGACTGGCCCGACCAGCCGGTGTGCGGCGACTTCGACGGCGACGGCGCCGAGGACCTGGTCCTGCACGCGACCGGCGGCCAACTCAGCTATCTGCGCGGCCCGTTCACCCGCAAGGGCGCCCCGCGCGCGGCCGGCGCCCCGGTCGCGTCGCCGGGCGAGGTCCCCACGGGCCCGGCGGCCGACGTGAACCGCGACGGGTACGACGACCTCGTGGTCCGTACGACGGAAGGCACGGGCACCTCCGCGGTGGTCCTGGGCGGCCCGCAGGGCCCCACCCGCACCGGAGCCGCCCTGCCGTCCGGCATCGATGTCGCCCTCGGCGCCTTCGGCAAGGGCAAGGCGCTGGACGCGGCGGTCGGGGCGATGGGAGGAACGTCTCTGCGCTACGACCTCCCGGCCGCGACGAAGGGCTCCCTCGACTCCGCGGGCTCCATGCTCGACGCCGCCGACTTCGACGGGGACGGCCTGGGCGAACTCGTCTCCAGCGGCTCGCGACTTCGGCTCTTCCACGGCCGTACGACAGGCCTGTCCACCAAGGACGTGGTGACCGTCGAGCCGGACGCCGTGGGCACCTCGCGGGTCGTCGGCGTGGGCGACTACGACGGCGACGGCCGGGCGGACCTCGCGGTACGGACGTACCGGGGTGAGACGAAGGACACGGTGACGGTGTATCCGGGGGCGAAGAAGGGGCTGGTGGCGGCCGAACCGGCGGTGACGTTCTCGACCTCGGCGTTCCTGACCTCCTGAAGCCGGTACGGCGTCCCCTAGGTAAGCCCTGGGTGCTCCCTTAGGGGATGTCACAGCTCGGCCGCAAAGCCGTCCGCGGATCGTCGGGCCGGGCACGTCGATCTCCGGGACCAGGTACGTTCGAAGACGTGGCTGGATTCAGGATCGGACGCGGCCGGGACAACGGCGCTCCTCACACGCGACCGCAACAACCTCCGTCGTACGGGCAGCAGGCGCCCCAGGGACCGTCGTACGGCTACCCGCCCGCGCCGCAGCCCCACCCGGGCCGGCAGCAGGCGCCGTACGCGACGGGTGGCAACGGCCAGTGGACGCAGGGCGGCCGCCACGAGGAGCCGGAGTACTTCGGCGACGGCGCACCCGCGCAGGGACCGTACGGCGACCCGGAGCCGTACGCGGCCAACAACCCGGGCCACACCCAGGCGTTCTCCGTCGGCGAGGACCCCTACACCCCGGGCGGCACCTACCGCGCGGGCTCGGCCCCGGCCGCTCCCGTCGGTCCGCGGCTGCACTGGAAGGAGCTGCTGAAGGGGATCGTGCTCTCCCCCAACCAGACCTTCCTGCGGATGCGCGACTACACGATGTGGGGCCCGGCCCTCGTCGTGACCTTCCTCTACGGCCTGCTCGCGGTCTTCGGCTTCGACGACGCCCGCAAGGACGCGATCAACGCCACGCTGTCGAACGCCGTCCCGATCGTCCTGACGACCGCCGTCGCCATGGTCCTGTCGGCGTTCGTGCTCGGTGTGGTCACCCACACGCTGGCCCGCCAGCTCGGCGGCGACGGCGCGTGGCAGCCCACGGTGGGCCTGTCGATGCTGATCATGTCCCTCACGGACGCGCCCCGCCTGGTCGTGGCGATGTTCCTCGGCGGGGACGCGTCCTTCGTCCAGCTCCTCGGCTGGGCGACCTGGGTGGCGGGCGGCGCCCTGCTGACCCTGATGGTCAAGGCCTCCCACGACCTGCCCTGGCCGAAGGCGCTCGGCGCGTCCGCGATCCAGCTGATCGCGCTGCTGTCGATCGTGAAGCTGGGGACGTTCTAGGACGCCCTAGGACGTTCTAGGGAGTTTCTTCTCGCTCGAAGGCGTTGCTGTGCTCCACCTTCGCGACATGCAACGTATAACGCTCGGGTGAGGCCCTCGGCGTGACGGAAGTAGCTGACGGTGATGCCCAGCCCGCCGGGCGTCTGCGCGTGATCCATCCCCAGGTACCCGGGGATGTCCTTCACCAGCTCCTCCATCCGCGCGTTGGTCTCGCTGTAGCCGCTCTGGTCCTGGCTCCGGATCGTGCTGAACACGGCGACGTAGTAGGGCGGTTCGAAGGCCTCGACGGGTGCGACAGCCGCTTCCGAGTGATCGCTCATGACGCCACGGCAGGGCGGCCCGCCCTCAGGCGTCGAGGACCTGGCCGGTGCGCTTGATCACGGGCGGCTCGACCGACCAGGGGACGATGCTCATGCAGCCCAAGACCGGGAAGGATGGCATCTACGGCCGTCTAGAGGAGTTGGGCCACGTCATGACCCGGGTCCGCGACGAGATCAGCGCGAGGATGCCCACACCTGAAGAGGCCGCGATCCTCGAACTCCTGCCTGGGGTGCCCGTCCTGGAAGTCCTGCACACGAGCTTGGACCAAGACGGAGTCCCCTTCGAGGTCTCGCGGTACGTACACCGGGCCGACCAGACCGGCTTGCTCTACGAACTACCAGTCGAGTGACGAGGAGCCGTACGTGAAGTCTGTGATCGTCCGCCCCTTCACGGAGAATGATCTGGCCAACGCCGCAGCGGCGTTGGTCGACGTGCACGCCACCGACGGGTACCCAGTCGAAGGAGTCGACCAGCCTGAAGCCTGGTTGCGCTCTGCCGACGTGATCGCCGCATGGGTGGGAGAGCTGGACGGAGCCGTAGTCGGCCACGTGGCGATCATGCGTCCGCACGGCGAGGACGCGGTCTCTCTCTGGATGCAGCAGAGCGGCGACAGGGAAGATCAGATAGCCATCCTGGCCAGGCTGTTCGTCGTCAAGCCAGCCAGGAAGCATGCGGTCGGCGAGCGCCTCATGCAGGCCGCCATGAGCCACGCCGAGGAGCACGGGCTTCGCCTTGTCCTGGACGTGATGACCAAGGACATCGCGGCCATGCGGCTCTACGAACGACTCGGATGGCGCGAGATCTGGCGAGCCCCCCACCACTACGGAAATGGCCAGAGCATCGACGCAGTGTGCTACGTCGCCCCACATCGCTGATCCCGGCGCGGTGGGAGTTTCCCTACTTCATCAAGGCTCGCTCCGCTCGCTCGGTCCGGCAGCCAGCGGCGCTTGCCGATCTTCGGGCCCGTAGCTCCGCCCAGGCGCATCAACAGACGCGTCGGCCCGCATGCCACCGCCACCACGATCCGACCTCAGGGATGGAAAGACCAACAGCAGCTAGACCCCTAACGCCCACGTCTCACAGGACACACGCGCACCCCTTTCCACCCGGTAGCCCACAAGGGGTCGAACAAGGGTCGAGGGCCGCGCCGCCTCCATGTCTCCGCCACCGGCCGCACGTCGCCGCCCGCCCGTCGCCACACGCAGCGGCCAAATCCAACACAGGCACGGGGGCGAACGGTGACCTTGACGGTGCAGGTCACAGACGCTTTGTGTTACCGATAGAGGCCGGATCGTGGTGGCGGTGGCATGCGGGCCGACGCTGCGTGATGCACGGGCGTTCACACGGTCCGCCGATCCCGCACCAGGCCACCGGCCGGACGGGCGAGCGCGGCCATCACGGGGAAGAAACCCGCGGGGGCTGGGGCGGTCGGCTCCGCGACTTTAGCGCGTCTAGAGCGGTCTCCCACGTGCGTCGCGCCGCCGAGGCACAGCGTCCTGCCCCAACCCAGTGGCTCCGAGAAGCCCGATGAAGACCGCTGGTGCTGCCAGCCACCACCAGGCCCCGCCACGAGCCACACAGCTCGCCAGCAGGAAGACGGAGACGGCAAGGAAGCCGATCGCCAAACAAGATCCCGCATACTCGCGAGTTCGCTGATCTTCATCCTCGACGATCTTGCGCACCGTGGCATCGATGTGCTTAGCGAGGAGCTCCTTCGCCTCACTGTCCTCGGGGAGCAGCCCCAACAATTCAACGTCCTGCTTAACGATCTCCCTGGTCATGGGGCGCTTGCGACGAGCCTGGAAGACGCCACCCACGATTGTGACTCCGGCCACAATGATCGGCGCCCAGTCTGCTAGCTTCAACGAGACTCCAGAGGCATGCAGGAGTGGTCAGGTCTACAGCATGCCCCACCCAGGCCCCTCACGTGCCCGACCAGGCAGTGACTACCGGGGAACAGCGGGGAGCCGCAGCGATCAACCCCGGGAGGGCACTACCTAGATCATCGGGATTTGGTCGCCCACTGGACAACTTCCCAGCGTGCATGCCTTGTTGGCGTCATACTGTCGATCATGAGTGGAGCGGACTGGGGGACTGTGCCTGCCTGGTTGAGTGCCGTACTCACCGGCGGATCACTTCTGTTGGGCTTCTACATCCTTTTACGTGATCGTCGAAAGGCGGAGCAAGCCGACGCTCTCAAAGTCATTTGCTGTAGGAACCGTGGAAATGACGGATACACGACGCACGTGCTGAATGCGTCAGACCGCACAGTTCACAACATCACGATGCATGGCTTGCTGCGTGGCAACCCAGGAGAAGGACACCGCCTCCTCTTCGAAGGGTTCGGAATGACTGGCACACTCCGGGCGGATGAGGAAAAGACCGTAGAAACGCCGCGTCGGACCGGCGACACGAAGGTCATCCCATGGGCAGTGAGCTTCACTGACTCAGACGGGGCCACATGGCTGCGTGACCTGACTACCGGCCGCCTTCACGAGTACGGCAGGTCTCGGCTCTTTGGCAAGTACGCCCTGATGAACTGGAGGGAGCGACGGTACAAGGCCCGAGCCATCCGGGAACTTAAGAGCACCTACTAGCTACGAGTATTCGCGGCTTGCGCATGCTGCTCAACGAGACCCCTGAGACTGTTCAACTCTGCCAGCTATAGCCGACCAGCCTCGGCCCTCACAAGTCGCCCCGACCAGCTCTATAGGCCTTCAGCAACTGCTCCGCCCGTACTTCGCATCGAGGGGGCCGGAGTCCCTCAGCGATCATCCGAGGGTTTCGAAGGTCCCGTGAGCACTCGTGCTTCCACGTCAGACCGCTTCCCGGTTCTCCTTGGGCGCCTCGCCAGACCTATGTACTGGAGGCAAAACGCTCCACGGGAAGTTGATCCAGTCGTCGGTGCGTTTCCAGACGTACTCGCACTTCACCAGGGACTGGGACTTCTCGTAGATGACGGCGCTGCGGACCTCGGCGACCGCGTCGACGCAGAAGTCGCGCACCAGCTTGAGCGTCTTGCCGGTGTCGGCGACGTCGTCGGTGATGAGGACCTTCTTGTCGGAGAAGTCGATCGCGTTGGGGACGGGGGCGAGCATGACCGGCATCTCCAGGGTCGTGCCGACGCCCGTGTAGAACTCCACGTTGACCAGGTGGATGTTCTTGCAGTCCAGCGCGTACGCGAGACCGCCGGCGACGAAGACCCCGCCGCGGGCGATGCTGAGCACGATGTCCGGCTCGTAGCCGTCGTCCGCGATGGTCTGCGCGAGCTCGCGCACGGCGGTGCCGAACGCCTCGTAGGTGAGGTTCTCCCGGGCGGCGGAGGCGCTCATACCTGCGTCCGGTGGAAGTTGAGGTAGGAGCGGGACGCGGTCGGGCCGCGCTGGCCCTGGTAGCGGGAGCCGTAGCGCTCACTGCCGTAGGGGAACTCGGCCGGCGAGGAGAGCCGGAACATGCACAGCTGGCCGATCTTCATGCCGGGCCAGAGCTTGATGGGGAGCGTGGCGAGGTTCGACAGCTCCAGGGTGACGTGGCCGCTGAAGCCGGGGTCGATGAAGCCGGCCGTGGAGTGCGTGACCAGCCCGAGGCGCCCCAGCGAGCTCTTGCCCTCCAGCCGGGAGGCGAGGTCGTCGGGGAGCGTGATGACCTCGTACGTCGAGGCGAGGACGAACTCCCCGGGGTGCAGGATGAACGGCTCGTCGCCCTCCGGCTCCACGAGCCGCGTCAGGTCGGACTGCTCGACGGAGGGGTCGATGTGGGGGTACCGGTGGTTCTCGAACACCCGGAAGAACCGGTCCAGTCGTACGTCGATGCTGGACGGCTGCACCATGGATTCGTCGTAGGGATCGATCCGTACCCGCCCGGCGTCGATCTCGGCCCGGATGTCCTTGTCTGAGAGAAGCACGCCCCGAGGATACGCAAGGCGCGCGGACCGACCACAATCGGACGGTCCGCGCGCCTGGTACCGAATCCTTACTGCTTCTCCAAGGACCGCTTCTCCACGGGCTGCTTCTCCAAGGTCACCGGAACGACGCTGCGAAGCCGGGCGCAACGAGGACACCGGACGAGCCGTCCGGGACCGAGTCGCTCGGCCTGCTGCATCGGGAACGAAGCGGTGCTGAACACGTGCCCATCGGCACAACGGACGACGGTGCGCTCCATCAAGTTCTGGAGTCCCTTCCCCAAGAGCCGCGTCTGGCTGCTACTTGCCTGACGACAAATGCCACGTTACGGGATGGAAGGGACGACTCTCCAGGCGGCACTCCGGCCCACCCGGACCCTCTCCCACACGTCCACCGTACGCCCCAACTCCCGTCCCCCGCAGCCCCGTCCCACCCCTCAAACGCAACCGGGCCCCACGGCTTCAGCGCCGGGGGCCGGGGATGGGGTAGGGTGACAGTGCGTCGACACCGGCACCGTCCGGCGTCACTCGCGGGTGTAGTTTAATGGTAGAACATCAGCTTCCCAAGCTGAGAGCGCGAGTTCGATTCTCGTCACCCGCTCCATGGAGAAGGCCCAGGTCCGCGACCTGGGCCTTGCTGGTTGACGAGAGCTTCGGCGCGCCTCAGGCGACGGTGTACTCCGCGTCCCCAAAATCTGCGACTACACGCAGTCGACCGCCGAGCGCCTCCACGTAGGCCCGGAGGGTCGCGACCTCCGCGCGATCCAGCTCACCGTGTTCGATGGCGGAGACCCGAGGTGCCGAAACCCCCATTGACGCGGCCACTTGGCGCTGAGTCAACGCCTGTTCACGCCTGACCTCCGCGAGTTTGTGAGCGCGCACTTCGGCGGTCAGCCGGTCCATGGCCGCTTGCTTCTCCTGAGGCGACCGCACCGGCAACCCAGAGGCCGCACGCCGCTCGCGCGCCTTGCGCTTGGTCTCCTCCCAGTTCACGGTGCTCATTCATACTCCCTAGTTTCAAGATCGGCCAGATGTGCCTGGTACCGCTCCTCAGCAAGCGGAATGTTGATGTCGTACCAGCGCTGCCAGTTTCCGGCTTTGTCGCCGGCCACCAGCAGTACTGCCCGGCGCACCGGATCGAAGGCGAAGAGGATGCGGATCTCACTGCTCCGGGATGATCCCGGCCTCAACTCTTTCAGGTGATGGTTCTCAGCACCCTTGATCCGATCCACCAGCGGACGGCCGAGCGTCGGGCCCGTTGCCGCCAACATGTCGATAGCGTCTTCTACCTGTTCAGAGCTGTCCCAGTCCTCTTCGGCCAGTGCCTCGAACCACGCCGCGACCTCCCCGACGAGAACCACTTCCCATTGAGCCACGGCCACAATGTTAATGCAAGTGTTAACCTCGCTGTGGTGGTCGACCTGCCGGGGCCTACGCTCGGAGAGCACGCCGGGCCAGCTCAGGCAGGACCTGCCGGTGATGTGGCCCGCCCGCGTAGATCACGAGGCGGAAGGCCCTCCCGGCGTTCACCCGGAGGGGGCAGGGACCGGTGTCGACGAGACCGGAGCGCGCCGAAGCCGTTCGGCGAGGTCAACGCCTGTAGCAGCCCAAAATGATCTCAGCTTCCCAAGCTGAGAGCGCGAGTTCGATTCTCGTCACCCGCTCCATGTGAAACCCCCGGGTCAGGGCGAATTCAAGGGTTCGTGGCAACACCGCTGATCATGCGGCTGTTGCGAGGAGCTTAGCGAGGCGCTCGGCTGGGGTTTCCCAGTCGAGCGTTT
>NZ_JBEYVC010000112.1:0-34651 GCF_040643855.1 Streptomyces sp. NPDC047072
GGTTACCCGCGGTATCTACCGCCGGTAACCGGGACATCCGCACCAATCGCCCCGCCCGTGCCGGGGGTTACTCCGACTTGATCGCCGTCAGCATGTTCATGCGGGCCGCTCTGCGGGCCGGCCACAGCGCCGCCAGGATGCCTACCGTCGCCGCCAGCAGGAGGAAGAGGGCCATCCTGGCCCAGGGCAGGACGAGTTCGTACGTCGCCATCTTCGTGCCGAGCAGCTCACCGGCCGCCCAGCCGAAGAAGACGCCCAGGCCGATGCCGAGGACTCCGCCGAACAGGGAGATCACCAGGGACTCCAGGCGGACCATCCGCTTGATGCCCTTGCGGTCCAGGCCGATCGCGCGGAGCATGCCGATCTCCTGGGAACGCTCGAAGACCGACATCGCCAGGGTGTTGATGACACCGAGGACCGCGACGATCACCGCCATGGCGAGCAGGCCGTAGAGCATGTTCAGCATCAGCGTGAACATCTGGGCGATGGAGTCGGACAGGTCCTTCTTGTCCTGGACCTGGATGGCCGGGTTGGAGCCGAGGGCCTTCTCCAGCCGGTCCTTGGTCGCGTCGGAGGTGCCGCCGGACGTCTTGAGCATGACCTGCATGTCGTCCGGGTCGGTCAGGTGCGGGGTGACGGTGGCGCTGTCCACCATGACGCCGCGGATGAGGTCGTTGCCCTCGTAGACCCCGGCGACCGTCAGCTTCTGCGCCTTGCCGTCCTCGAAGTGCGCGGTGAAACTCGAACCGGCCTTCCAGCCGTACGACTTGGCGGTGTCGGTGTCCACGACGACCTGGTCGCCGTCGACCTTGAAGCTGCCGTTGTCGACCTTGAGGTCGGTCAGCTCGCCGATCGCCGAGCCGGTGACGCCGGTGAGGTACTCGCTCTCGCCGTCGATCCGGGACTCGGCGTTGCGCAGCGGGCTGACGGCGGTGACGCCCTCGACGTCGGCGAGCTTCTTCTCGACGTCGGGGGAGAGCGAGCGGCCGTTGACCATGGAGACGACGTAGTCCGCCTTGATCGCGGCCGTGGCCATCTTGTCGATGGACTTCTGGAGGCTGCCGGCCATCACCGTCATGCCGGTGATCAGGGTGAGGCCGATCATCAGCGCGGAGGCGGTGGCGGCGGTACGGCGCGGGTTGCGCACGGAGTTCTGGCGGGCCAGCTTCCCGGAGATGCCGAACACGCGCATCAGCGGGGCCGCGGCCGCGATCAGCGGGCGGGAGAGCAGCGGGGTGAGGATGAAGACGCCGATGATCAGCAGGACCGCGCCCATGCCCATGGGGGCCTGGCCGTCCGAGCCGTCCATCGTCGTCGCGGCCAGGACCACCGCCACGCCCGCTCCGGTGAACAGCGCGCCCAGCGTGTTGCGCAGCACCAGCGACTTGGTGGTCGCCTTCGCGTGGACGCTGCTCATCGCCGCGACCGGCGGGATCTTCGCCGCCCTGCGGCCCGGCAGCCAGGCCGCGAGCATGGTGATGAGGACGCCGACCGCGAGGGCCGCGCCGACCGTGCCCGGCGTGATGACCAGCGGTCCGTTCGGGACGGTCGCGCCGAACGTGCCCATCAGCGACCGGAGTCCGGCGCCGATGCCGATGCCCGCGACGAGTCCTGTCACGGCGGCGACCAGGCCGACCACGAACGCCTCGATCAGCACCGAGCGCGTGATCTGCCGGCGGGAGGCGCCGACCGCCCGCAGCAGCGCGAGTTCCTTGGTGCGCTGGGCGATCAGCATGGTGAAGGTGTTGGCGATGATGAAGGTGCCGACGAAGAGCGCGATGCCGGCGAAGACCAGCAGGCCCTGACGGAGCCCGGCCATCGAGGCGGAGATCATCTCCGCCTGGTCGTCGGCGAGTTGCGCGCCGGTCTCGGTCTCCACCAGCCGCGGAGAGAGCGCCTTGTCCAGGGCCGCCTTCAGCGCGGTCTGGGAGGTGCCGGAGGCCGCCTTCACGTCGATCTCGTCGTACGTGCCCGGCTTGCCGAACAGCTGCTGCGCGGACGCCGTGTCGAACAGCGCGAGGCTGCCGCCGGCCGCGACATTGCCGTCGTCGGTGGTGAAGATGCCGGTGATCCTCGGGGTGAGGACCGGTCCGTCGACCGAGAGCCGTACGGTGTCGCCGACCTTGTATCCGGCGCGCTGCGCGGTCTCGGAGTCGAGGGCGATCTGGTCCCGGCCCTTCGGCGCGGTGCCCTCGGTCAGCGGGTACCGGGGGTCCTTGTCGCCCCAGTAGTTGCCGCCCCGGGACTGGAAGCCGCCGCCGACGAGCTTGCCGTCCTTGTCGGCGACGGCGGCGAAGCCGCCCACGACCCCGATCGCCGAGGCCGCGCCCGGCACTTGGGCGATCGCGTCGAGCTGCGTCTTCGTCAGCTCCCGTCGCTTGCCGATCGTATTGCCCTTGTCCTCCTCGGACTTGGCGGTGACGGCCACGTCGACCTGGTCGAAGCCCTTGGCCGAACTGTTCTGGTAGGCGTCGGAGATGGTGTTGGTGAAGACCAGCGTGCCGGAGACGAACGCCACGCCGAGCATCACGGCGAGCACGGTCATCAGCAGGCGGGCCTTGTGCGCGAGGACGTTGCGCAGGGCGGTGCGGAACATCAGGAGGTACGGCCCTTCGCGTCGAACTGCTTCATGAAGTCCAGGACGTTGTCGGCGGTGGGCTTGTACATCTCGTCCACGATCCGGCCGTCCGCGAGGAAGACCACCCGGTCCGCGTACGCCGCGGCGACCGGGTCGTGGGTCACCATCACGACCGTCTGCCCCAACTCCCTTACGGAGTTGCGCAGGAAGCCCAGTACCTCCGCGCCGGAGCGGGAGTCGAGGTTGCCGGTCGGCTCGTCACCGAAGATGATCTCGGGCTTGGAGGCCAGCGCCCGGGCCACCGCGACGCGCTGCTGCTGGCCGCCGGAGAGCTGGGAGGGCCGGTGGCCGAGACGGTCCCTCAGGCCCACCATCCGGATGACGGAGTCCAGCCACTCCTTGTCGGGCCTGCGGCCCGCGATGTCCATCGGGAGCGTGATGTTCTCCCGGGCCGTCAGCGTCGGCAGCAGGTTGAACGCCTGGAAGATGAAGCCGATCTTGTCCCGGCGCAGCTTCGTCAGCTGCTTGTCCTTCAGCGAACCCAACTCGGTCTCGCCGATGCGCACCGAGCCGGAGGAGAAGGTGTCCAGGCCCGCCACGCAGTGCATCAGCGTGGACTTGCCGGAACCGGACGGGCCCATGATCGCGGTGAACTCGGCCTGCCGGAACTCGACGGTGACCCGGTCCAGGGCGACCACCTGGGTCTCGCCCTGTCCGTAGATCTTCGACAGATCCGTGGCGCGTGCGGCCACGGCCGTGGTCCGGCCGGCGACGGGTGTGGTGGTCACGGGATGGAACTCCTAGCGGGACGACGTCGTTGAAGGACGTCTTCCATCGTGGTGGCCCGAGTCCGCCGTGTAGTCAGTCGCAGTTCTGGTTCCGAAGACAGCCTCAAGACCTACCGGCGGCCCGCGTGTCATACCTGGGGATGACGGCGCCCCTGATCGGGCCGTCTGGAGAGAACAGGTGGAGCGTCCTCGTTCGGGCGGTGAAATTCCGTCATTCCGCATGCGCGGCCGGAGGTCGCGCGCAACGCTATTGGCAAGTGCGGATGGCCTGTTCCATGGTCTGATGCACCCTCAGACGTCAATAAAATAAGACAACATCGGTCCGCCCGTCCGCTGTTGGAGGGATGCGCCCCGATAGGCTCGGGACCTCAACGCGGAAGCCCATGGCCTGCCCAGATGGTGGAATGCAGACACGGCGAGCTTAAACCTCGCTGCCCCTTCGCGGGCGTGCCGGTTCAAGTCCGGCTCTGGGCACTTTCCGAGTCGTCGACAGCTGCACCCTCCATTGAAGAGTTCACCGCGCCACCGTTGACAGCGTCTGCGTGCGGTCGGACACTCATGTTCGTAAGTTGGTGAAGAACTTTTCACTACGCGAACAATGGGCTACATGCAGAGAGGTTGGTCGATGCGTACCACCGTCGGCATCATCGGAGCCGGCCCGGCCGGCCTCCTTCTCGCCCGGCTCCTCCACAACGCCGGCATCGACGCGGTCGTCCTGGAGAGCCGGGACCGGAGCTACGTCGAGCACCGCCAGCGCGCCGGGATCCTGGAGCAGGGCACGGTGGACGTGCTGCGTGCGGCCGGTGCCGGGGAGCGCATGGACCGGGAGGGCCTCAGGCACGACGGGATCGAGCTGCGCTACGACCGCAAGCGCCACCGCGTCGACTTCCCCGCCCTCACCGGCGGCCGGTCCGTGACGGTCTACGCCCAGACCGAGGTCTGCAAGGACCTCATCGCCCTCCAGCTCAAGGACGGTGTCCCGCTGCTCTTCGAGGCGGAGGCGCTGGCTGTGGAGGGCGCCGACACCGACAGCCCGAGCGTCCGGTTCCGGCACGAGGGCCGTGAGCAGCTCCTCACCTGTGACTACGTCGTCGGCTGCGACGGCTTCTGGGGTGTCGCGAGGAAGGCGATCCCCGCCTCGGTCTCCCGGACGTTCGAGCGGTCGTACCCCTTCGGCTGGCTCGGCATCCTCGCCGACGTCCCGCCCTCCCACGACGAGCTGGTCTACGCCCGCCACGACCGCGGCTTCGCCCTGCTCTCCATGCGCTCGCCGTCCGTCTCCCGCCTCTACCTCCAGGTCCCCGACGGCACCGACGCCGAGAGCTGGGGCGACGAGGAGATCTGGGACGAGCTGGAGCGCCGCTTCGAGACGGACGACGACTGGGCCCTGGAGAGGGGACCGATCACCCAGAAGTCCGTCACCCCCATGCGCTCCTACGTCCACGAGCCGATGCGGTACGGCCGGCTCTTCCTCGCCGGTGACGCGGCGCACATCGTGCCGCCCACCGGCGCCAAGGGCCTGAACCTCGCCGTCGGGGACGTCGTCACCTTCGCCCGGGCGCTGTCGTACCAGAAGGAGACGGGCTCCGCCGAGCGGCTCGACGCCTACTCCGAGACCTGTCTGCGGCGGGTCTGGCAGGCCGAGCGCTTCTCCTACGACATGACGACCCTGCTGCACCGGGCCCCCGACGCGACCGGGTTCGAGGACCGGCTCCAGCTCGCCCGCCTGGAGCGGCTCGCCTCCTCGCGGGCCGCCGAGACGGACCTCGCCGAGGGGTACACGGGGTTCCCCTTGTAGCGTGTTGCGCAGCATGACGAGGGAAAGATCCTCCCCAAGCACTAGGGTCATTCCTTTGCCTACCCATTACTCTTGAGCCAAGGCCCACACACGGTGGCCATGGAGGAGTGAAATGAGGAGCAGCAACCCGGTCTTCTCGCGACGGGGCTTCAGCCGCGACAACGGCTACGCGGGCTTCAACACCGCGCCGCAGGCCGGGAGCGCAGCAGTCGGCACGCAGGGCAACCCGTACGCCCAGCAGGCCGGCAACCCGTACGCGACCAACCCCTACGCCCAGCAGGACGTGCAGGGCGCGCCGCCGCAGGCCCCGGTCTCCACCGGCCGGATGACGATGGACGACGTCGTCCTGCGCACCGGCACCACGCTCGGCATCCTGGTCGTCACGGCCGCGCTCGCCTGGGCGCTGCTGCCGGTCGACGACGCCAACATCGGCCGCTCGTACGGCATCGGCATCGGTGCCGCGGTCATCGGCATGGCGCTGGCGCTGATCCAGTCCTTCAAGCGCAAGGCCTCGCCCGCGCTGATCGTGTCGTACGCCGCGTTCGAGGGCGTGTTCCTCGGCGTCGTCTCCAGCATCGTCGACAACCGCATCGCGAGCGGCGCGGCCATGCAGGCCGTGATCGGCACCCTGGCGGTCTTCGCCGCGGTGCTGGTCGCGTACAAGGCCGGCTGGATCCGCGTCAACCGCCGCTTCTATGGCTTCGTGATGGCGGCCACGCTCGGCTTCATCCTGCTGATGGCGGTCAACCTGCTCTTCGCGGTCTTCGGCGGCGGTGACGGCCTCGGCTTCCGCAGCGGCGGCCTCGGCATCATGTTCGGCATCATCGGCGTGCTGCTCGGCGCGTGCTTCCTCGCCCTCGACTTCAAGCAGGTCGAGGACGGCATCGCCTACGGCGCCCCGCGCGAGGAGGCCTGGCTCGCGGCCTTCGGCCTCACGATGACACTGGTGTGGATCTACATGGAGTTCCTGCGACTCATCTCGATCCTCAACAGCAGCGACTAGTCCCCGACGGTCGTACGGAAGGGCCCTGGGGGGTACGCCTCCCGGGGCCCTTCGGCGTGTGCGCGGCCAGGCCTTGTCCGGTGGATCATGCCGGCGTCGCGGGGCTGGGCACGCCCGTCTGCGGCGCACCCAGCCCCGCTGACCTGTACCGATCAGCACCGCCTCTTGTAGCCGGCCTGATCCACCGGACAAGCCCTAGAAGTACCTGCGCGCGGCCCTCCTCAGGTCGTACTCGTGGATGATCGCCTTCGCGTGGCCGTACGCGAGGTTGTGTTCGTGGCGGAGCCAGCTGACCTTTTCCTCGAAGCGGAAGAGAGCCGGGCCTTCTTCGACGGTGCGGAGCCAGTCGGACACTTCACGACCGGTGCAGTGGGGGATGCGGGCGAGCAGGTTGCGGTGGGTCTCCTCGGAGAAGACTTGGGACATCGGCGCCTCCGGATGTAAGCCGGTCCTTCAGGTCACCGTGCCTGAGGGTTCGCGCGTTGGCAACAGTCCGGGTCGTGCGCGTACGGTGGCGGCGTGGTGGATACGACGCGACTGACCCGGGCCGTGGATCACTTCGCCGACCGTTTGCGGGCGGCGCCGCAGAGTCGTCTTCAACGGGGGGCGGCGGCTGAGGCGCTGGGTCTGGCCCGGGAGTTGGCCCGGCGGGCGCAGGTCCTTGAAGGGGTGTCGGCGAGGGAGATGCCGGACGCGGGCATGTTCGCCGCCGCTGATCAAATCACCGTCGCGGTGCACGACTTGGCCCTCGTACTGAAGGACGAGGGCCAGGTGGAAGAAGCTGTGGAGTTGGTCGCGGAAGCCCAGCAGCGCGCCGGTGTCTGACGACAAGGGCCCTAGAGGCTCGCTATGACCCGGTCCGCCAGGATGTAGACGTTCTCCTCGCCGCACGCGAACGTCAGGGTGTACGCGCCCGAGATGCCCGATCCGCCGAGCAGGACCGGGGTTTCGCCGGCGCGCAGGGCCGCCGAGAGGCGTTCCGCCGTCTCCTTGTGGCCCGGGGTCATGCAGAGGGTCGTGCCGTCGGCGAAGACGTAGACGTCGAGGGTGCCGAGCGGGCCCGGGCGGACGTCGGAGAGTTCCGTGCCGGACGCGGCGAGTTCCTCCAGTGTGGCCACCGTGCGTTCGTGGTCGCCCACGGCGGGTGAGCCGAGCGGTACGAAGTCCGGGTGGCTCGGGTGGCGGCGGCGGGCGGCGGCCAGCTCGGCGGAGTCCGCGGCGAACTCGTCGGCGTCCAGGGCCTGCTCGGCCACCGGCTCCAGCGGCTCCAGGCCCACGAAGTCGGCCTGCCGGGGCAGGAACAGCTCACTGTCGGGCAGACCCAGCAACGAGGGCGCGTCGGAGACGTCCCGCGCCTCCTGGGCGGCCCAGAACGCGCGGGCCTCGGCGAGTTCACGCTCGCGCTCCTCGGCCAGGGCCTCGGCGACGGCGGCGCGTATCTCGTCGACGTCGGCCGCCGGACGGGCGGCGGGCACCAGGGCCCGGACGGCGACGGCGTCGTTCTCGGCGAGCTGGGCCTGCAGGGCGACGACCTGTCGGCGCAGCACCAGCAGGGTGCGCAGCAGGGCGACGCCCACGGCGCCGGTGGCGGCCGTGGTGACCAGCAAAGCGATCGGCATGGCGCTCACTGACGTACTCCCGGTTCAAAGTCGACCCCCGACTTCCTACATCAGCTTGAAGGGCGGACTATCCAGCTGTCAGTGCGTAACGTCACGAAACGGACAGGACTTTGGGCCCGGGGATCCCTGATGGAAGGGCGTGACCTGCGGGAATTCCACCGCGAGCGATATAGGTCACATCCTGGGGGAGATTGGATCACAAATCGGCCCAGAACCTTGGAGTTTCCTCGGTTCTGGGCCAAAGGGTGGCGCAGGGTTCCCGCGCGGATACGGTCCGTCAGATCGGACCGCTCTCCGTCAGCTCAGGCGCTCGATGACCATCGCCATGCCCTGCCCGCCGCCGACGCACATGGTCTCCAGGCCGAACTGCTTGTCGTGGAACTGGAGGGAGTTGATCAGCGTGCCGGTGATGCGGGCGCCGGTCATGCCGAAGGGGTGGCCGACGGCGATCGCGCCGCCGTTGACGTTCAGCTTCTCCAGCGGGATGCCGAGGTCGCGGTAGGAGGGGATCACCTGCGCGGCGAACGCCTCGTTGATCTCGACCAGGTCGATGTCGTCGACGGTGAGCCCGGCCCGCTTGAGGGCCTGCTGGGACGCCTCCACCGGGCCGAGGCCCATGATCTCGGGGGACAGGCCCGAGACGCCGGTCGAGACGATCCGGGCGAGCGGGGTCAGACCCAGCTCGCGCGCCTTGGTGTCGGACATGATGACGACCGCTGCGGCGCCGTCGTTCAGCGGGCAGCAGTTGCCGGCGGTGACCAGGCCGTCGGGGCGGAAGACGGGCTTCAGGCCCTGGACGCCCTCCAGGGTGACGCCGGCGCGGGGGCCGTCGTCCTTGGAGACGACCGTGCCGTCGGGGAGGGTGACCGGGGTGATCTCGCGCTCCCAGAAGCCGTTCTTGATGGCTTCCTCGGCGAGGTTCTGCGAGCGGACGCCGAACTCGTCCATGTCCTGGCGGGTGACGCCCTTGATGCGGGCGAGGTTCTCCGCGGTCTGGCCCATCGCGATGTACGGGTCGGGGACGATGCCGTCCTCGCGCGGGTCGTGCCAGGTGGTGCCCTCCTGCTGGGCGACCTCGGCGGTACGGGCCTCGGCCTCGGCGAAGAGGGGGTTGTGCGTGTCGGGCAGGCTGTCGGAGTTGCCCTTCACGTACCGGGAGACCATCTCGACACCGGCCGAGATGAAGACGTCGCCCTCGCCGGCCTTGATGGCGTGCAGCGCCATGCGGGTCGTCTGGAGCGAGGAGGAACAGTAACGGGTGATCGTGCAGCCCGGCAGGTGGTCCATGCCCATCTGCACGGCGACGATCCGGCCGAGGTTGTGGCCCTGCTCGCCGCCGGGCAGACCGCAGCCGAGCATCAGGTCCTCGATGTCCCTCGGGTCCAGCTCGGGGACCTTGGCGAGGGCGGCCTGGATGATCGTGGCCGTGAGGTCGTCGGGGCGCAGGTCCTTCAGGGAGCCCTTGAAGGCGCGGCCGATGGGGGAGCGGGCGGTCGAGACGATCACGGCTTCGGGCATCACGGCTCCATTGGCATGCGGGGGTGTACTTCCAGGCTGGCTGCTTGGGAAGTTACCCGGCCGTATGGCCAGGGTCACGCGTACGACGGTGTGACCCTGGCCGCAATTGTCTAAGCGCTTGCTTGGGCCTCCGGCGGTTGGGCCGACGAGGGTGCGGTCCGGCGGGGCGGGCCTCCCTGGGGTCGCGCCCGAGACCCCCGTCGGCCCCGAAGGGCCTCGTCGTCAAACGCCGGACGGGCTGGGATTGCCGGGACCGGCGTGTGCGGTGGGCGTGGGCTCCGTCGGGCTGACCCGGCGCCTGCGCCTGCGCTTCAGCAGCGCCCAGGGTCCCTTCGGGCCCGTCGCCATGGCCGCCGCGACCTCGGTGCCCGCCTCCGACGCGGCCTCCGCGGCGGCGCGCGCCACCGGCAGGAAGCCCTCGCGGCGGGAGGCGTCCGGGCGCTCCTCGTCGGCCGGCCACAGGCCGAGGGCCGCGCAGACGGTGGGCAGGACGGCCATCGCAGCGGTCGCGTAGCCCTCGGCGGAGGGGTGGTAGTTGTCCGGGCCGAACAATTCGCGAGGGTTCGCCGCGAACTCGGGGCCCAGCAGGTCGCCGAGGGAGACGGTACGGCCGCCCTGTTCCACCACGCCGATCGTCTGGGCCGCCGCCAGTTGGCGGGAGGCGCGCCGGGCCAGCCAGCGCAGGGGCTGCTGGACCGGCTCGATGGTGCCGAGGTCGGGGCAGGTGCCGACGACCACCTCGGCGCCGGCCGTGCGCAGCCGTCGTACCGCGGACGCCAGATGGCGTACCGAGCGGGTGGCCGGCATGTGATGGGTGACGTCGTTCGCGCCGATCATGATCACGCAGATGTCGGGCACGCGGGTGGAGTCCGCGAGGACCAGGGCGACCTGGCGGTCCAGGTCGTCGGAGGTGGCGCCGGGGAGGGCGACGTTACGGAGCTCCACCGGGCGCTCCGCGACGGCCGCGAGACCCGACGCCAGCAGGGCGGCCGGGGTCTGGCTCGCGCGGTGCACGCCCTGGCCCGCGGCCGTGGAGTCGCCCAGCATGGTCAGGCGCAGGGGAGGTTCGCCGGGGGTGGCGTACGCGTGGCCGTACCGGCCGCCGGCCTGCGGGACGTGGGGGGTCGCGCCGTTGCCCACCTGCCGTTTCGCCAGCCGCACCTCCGCCAGCAGCAGCCCCACGGCCGCCGCACCGACCAGACCGATCCCGCCACCGCCGTACGCGGCGCCCGCCGCGATCCGCCGGGCCACCCTGGCCCTCGACATGCTCGTCATACGAAGCCGCCACCTCCTCGCACCCGCTACACCCACTCCTTGCCCCGCACGCACGGTGGCCCAATCCCAACGGGGAGTGAACGACCATCACTGCGCCCGAACAGGCCATAGGCTGGCCGGAACCACAAGGACCACTTTTGCGGCATCCGGAGACAACGGTGCGATTCCACGACTCGATGATCAGCCTCGTCGGCAACACCCCGCTCGTGAGGCTCAACAGCGTGACCAAGGGCATTCAGGCGACCGTCCTGGCCAAGGTCGAGTACTTCAACCCGGGCGGTTCCGTGAAGGACCGCATCGCCCTGCGCATGATCGAGGCGGCCGAGGAGAGCGGCGCGCTCAAGCCCGGGGGCACCATCGTGGAGCCGACCAGCGGGAACACCGGCGTGGGGCTGGCCATCGTGGCGCAGCAGAAGGGGTACCACTGCATCTTCGTATGCCCCGACAAGGTGAGCACCGACAAGATCAACGTGCTCAGGGCCTACGGCGCGGAGGTCGTCGTCTGCCCGACCGCCGTGGACCCCGAGCACCCGGACTCCTACTACAACGTCTCCGACCGGCTGGTCCGCGAGACGCCCGGCGCCTGGAAGCCCGACCAGTACTCCAACCCCAACAACCCGCTCTCCCACTACCACTCCACCGGCCCCGAGCTGTGGGAGCAGACCGAGGGGAAGATCACCCACTTCGTCGCGGGCGTCGGCACCGGCGGCACCATCTCCGGCACCGGCCGCTACCTCAAGGACGCCAGCGACGGCAAGGTCAAGGTCATCGGCGCCGACCCCGAGGGCTCCGTCTACTCCGGCGGCTCCGGGCGGCCGTATCTCGTCGAGGGCGTCGGTGAGGACTTCTGGCCGACCGCCTACGACCGGACCGTCGCCGACGAGATCGTCGCCGTCTCCGACAAGGACTCCTTCCAGATGACCCGCCGCCTCGCCAAGGAGGAGGGCCTGCTGGTCGGCGGCTCCTGCGGGATGGCCGTCGTCGGCGCCCTGCGGGTCGCGGAGCGGCTCGGCCCCGACGACGTGGTGGTCGTCCTGCTCCCGGACAGCGGCCGCGGCTACCTGAGCAAGATCTTCAACGACGAGTGGATGGCGGACTACGGCTTCCTGGAGGACGAGGGCCCCAGCGCCCGTGTCGCCGACGTCCTGAGCGACAAGGTGCACGGCGCCATCCCCTCCCTCGTGCACATGCACCCCGACGAGACCGTCGGCCAGGCGATCGAGGTGCTGCGGGAGTACGGCGTCTCGCAGATGCCGGTCGTCAAGCCCGGCGCCGGTCACCCGGACGTGATGGCCGCCGAGGTCGTCGGCTCGGTCGTGGAGCGCGAGCTGCTGGACGCGCTGTTCAGCAAGAACGCCTCGCTCGACGACCCGCTGGAGAAGCACCTCTCCGCGCCGCTGCCCCAGGTCGGCTCCGGCGAGCCGGTCGGCGACCTGATGTCCGTGCTCGGCAAGGCGGACGCGGCGATCGTCCTCGTCGAGGGCAAGCCCACCGGGGTGATCAGCCGGCAGGACCTGCTGGCCTTCCTCGCGAAGACCGGTAGGTGACGGACGGGACCCGGCGGCAAACGTCCGGTGAACCGCGGATGGCGGAGGGGAACTTGTTGTTTCCTGTCCGATCGGTGGACTTCGCGGAACTGGTACGAGCGCGTCACGTCCACGCAGCACCCGCTTAACACGGATCCGGCACATTAGTGGGTGTCGGCAGGGCGGGAGCGGCTCCCCGCCCCGGCCGACGCCCGAACGTCCAAGGACCTCCGGAGCGGCTCCCGGACCTCCATGGACGCCGGACGCGAGACCCGGCCCTGACCCGGTCAGCGTCCTTCGCGGGGACCGCCGTCGTCCCGCCCCCCTTCACCGGGGGTGCGGCGGTCCCCGCCATATCTTTTCTACGCGCCCGTACTGGCCCAACTGCCCAGCAGCGCCAGCCTCTCCGCCGTCTCCGACCCCGGCTCCGGTGTGTACGCCACCAGGCTGTGGTCCGGGGTCTCCGGGAGCTTCAGCGACTCGTACGGCAGGGTCAGCAGGCCCGCGACCGGGTGGCGGACGCGTTTCACGCCGAACATGCAGGCCTTGACCTGGTGGTCGGCCCACAGCCGGCGGAAGTCCTCGCTCTTGAGGGAGAGTTCGCCGACGACCTCGCGCAACCGCCGGTCCTCGGGGTGGGCGCCGGCGCCCAGCCGGAGGTGGGCGACGGTCTGCGCGGCGATCGCCGCCCAGTCCGGGTAGATCTCGTGGCCCTCGGGGTCGAGGAAGAGCTGGAGGGCGGTGTTCCGGCGGGCCGGGGCCATCCGGCTGAAGCCGCCCAGCGCGTCGGCGAGGGCGTTCCAGGCCAGCACGTCCATGGCGGGGCCGAGGACGAACGCCGGGGTGCGCTCCATGCCGTCGAGCAGGATCTGGATGCCCGGGCGGATCCGCGGGGCGGCAGGGCGGCGGCCGGTCTTCTTCGGCGGCCGGGCCACCGCGAGCAGATAGGCGTGCTCGGTCTCGTCGAGCCGTAGCACCCGGGCGATGGCGTCCAGGACGGCGTCCGAGACGCTCGGCCCGCGCCCCTGCTCCAGCCGGATGTAGTAGTCGACGCTCACCCCGGCCAGCTGAGCCACCTCCTCGCGGCGCAGCCCGGGCACCCGCCGTCTGCCGTAGGAGGCCAGCCCCACCTCCTCGGGCCGGATCCGGGCGCGGCGCGAGCGCAGGAAGTCTCCGAGGTCCCCGTCCATGGGTTCGATCGTAGGGGAGCCGCGGCCGCGGAACCTGGTACTGGCAGACCCAGGAAAAGCGCATCCCTGGGTACGGCGGCCCGGGCGGCGCACGGTGGTGACGAGCCCGGGGAGCGACCCCGGCGCCCTCCGATCCGAGGAGCACCTCAATGTCGTACGAGAACCTGGCCGGTCGTACCGCCGTCGTCACCGGGGCCGCGAGCGGTATCGGCGAGGCCGTCGCCGTGGAACTGGCCGCTCAGGGGGCGCGGGTCGCGCTGCTGGCCCGGCGGGCGGAGCGGCTGGAGACCCTGGTGGGGAAGGTCCGGGCCGACGGCGGGCAGGCGCTGGCCGTGGTCGCGGACGTCACCGACGACGCGTCCGTGGCGGCGGCCGTGGAGCGGGTCCACGAGGCCTACGGGAGCGTCGACCTGGTCGTCAACAACGCGGGGGTCATGCTGCCCAACCCGATCGCGGACGCCCGCGTCGACGAGTGGCAGCGGATGATCGACACCAACCTCACCGGCGTCCTGCGGCTGATCGGCGCCCTCGCCGACGACCTGACGGCGGCCGCCGCCGAGGGCCGTACCGCGGACCTGGTGAACGTCTCGTCCATCGGCGCGCATGTCACCGGCTTCACCAACTACGCGGTGTACGGGGCGACGAAGGCCGCGGTCACCCATCTCTCGGCGCTGCTGCGCAACGAGTTCGGGCCGCGGGACGTGCGCGTCACCAACATCGAGCCGGGGCTGGTCGGGACCGAACTGGCCACGCACATCGACAACGACGGGCTGCGGGAGCAGGTCGACGGGATGGTCGAGGCGCTGGGCACGCTGGCCCCCGCGGACCTCGCCGACCTCGTCGCCTACGCCACCAGCCGCCCCCGGCACGTCAACCTGCGTCAGCTGGTCGTGCTGCCGACCCGGCAGGTGTGACGCCGGGTCAGTCCTCCCAGTCGTCGCCGTCCCGGCCCGACCTGCGGCGCCGGCCGCGGAAGATCTCGGGGTTCAGGCGCACCGCCTGGAAGGCGTTCACCCCGACGATGCCGGCCCACGCGACCAGCAGGCCCGGGAGATGGGCGATGCCGCCGCCGATCGCCGACAGCGGGATCGCCAGCACCAGCGAGACGATGCCGAAGCCGAAGCGCTCGCCCCAGGAGTCGGTGGGTTTCGAGGTCCGGGAGCCCCGGGCCGCCACCATCTGCTGCTCGGCGAGCTGCCGGCGCAGCCGGCGCTCGACCGCGCCGTCGATGCGCTGGTCGACCTTCTCCAGGAACGAGTCGACCAGTGCGGTCTCGTACTCGTCGCCCAGCTCCCTGCGCGCCTGCAGGGTGGCGTTGAGTTCCTTCTTCAGCTCGGTGTCCCGCGCGTCCATTGCCGTCATGGCCTCCACGTTAGGAAGCGGGCGCGGCCGTCGCACTGGGGATAGCCCCCCTGTTGGGACGGGGGACCTCCGGGATCACCCCCAGGGACTCCAGAACCCGCCGATGCTCAGGCCCGACCCCACTCACCCGGACCTCGACACCCCGGCCGCGCAGCTCCTGGACCGCCTCCTTCAGGGCCAGCGCGCCGGTCGCGTCCACCGCGGTCAGCCCCGACAGGCGCAGCTCGACCGCCGTGACCCCGTGCACCTCGGCGAGGGCACGGCGGAAGCGGTGGGCGGCGGCGAACAGGAGCGGTCCGTCGAAGCGGTAGGTCACCGTGCCCGAGGCGCCGGGCAGTTCGTCGGCCGCGGCGGGCGTCAGCCGGGTGGAGCGCACGGCCGCGCGCAGCGCCAGCAGCACGGAGACCGCGAGCCCGATCAGCACCGCCCGCACCAGGTCGAGGGCGAGGGTGGCGGCGGCGGTCAGGACGAGGACCAGCGCGTCACCGCGGGTGGCCCGCGCCATGGCCCGTACGGCGTCCGTCTCCACCATCCGTACGGCCGTCCCCAGCAGCACCCCGGCCAGTGCCGCCAGCGGGATACGGCCGACCAGCGGGGCCAGGGCCGCCACGATCCCGGCGAGGATCACCGCGTGTGCGAGGGCGGCGAGCCGGGAGGCGGCACCGGTGCGGACGTTGACCGCGGTCCGGGCGATCGCGCCCGTCGCCGGGACCCCGCCGAAGAGCGGGGCCGCGAGGTTGGCGATGCCCTGGCCGAACAGCTCCTTGCCCGGGGCGTGCCGCTCGCCGGGGCGCATCGCGTCCGCGACGGAGGCCGACAGCAGGGACTCCAGGGCGGCGAGGGCGGCCACCGCGGCGGCGGGGGCGAGCAGGGAGGGGACGCGGGCGACGTCCAGGAAGCCGAGGGAGGGTTCCGGCAGGACGGCCGGGAGTGCGCCGATGCGGTGGACGTCGAGGTGCAGGGCCTCGGCGACCGCCGTCGCCGCCGCGACCGCGGCCAGCGAGAAGGGCACGGCCGGTTTCCAGCGGGCGCCCGCGACCACGGCGGCGGCCGAGCAGACGGCGAGCAGCAGGGCGGGCCAGTGCGGGGTGCGCGTGAATTCCTCTACGGCCCGTGCGGCGACGGCCGCGACCTGCTCGCCGTGCGGCAGCGGCACGCCCAGCGCGTTCGGGACCTGCTGGAGGGCGATCACGGCGGCGATCCCGAGGGTGAAGCCGGCGATCACCGGAGCGGGCACGTACGCCATCGCCGCCCCGGCGCGGGCGAACGCGAGCCCGATCAGCAGCACCCCGGCGAGCAGGCCGACGGTCAGGACGCCGTCGGCGCCGTACCGGTGGACGATCGGGACGAGGACCACGGTCATCGCGCCGGTGGGCCCGCTGACCTGCCGCGCGGACCCGCCGAACAGCGCGGCGAGCGCCCCGGCGACCACGGCGGTGGTGAGCCCGGCGGCGGCCCCGAGCCCGGAACTGACCCCGAACCCGAGCGCGAGCGGCAGCGCCACGACGGCGACGGTGAGCCCGCACAGGAGGTCACGGGCGGGGGAGCGGGTCAGGGAGCGGAGGTCGGCGAGGGTGGGGAGGACGGAGGTGCGGGAGGGGAGGACGGAGGTGCGGGAGGAGTTCATGACTCACTTCACGGGCTTCACGAGGGGGTGTCAGGGCAGGAGGGAGACCAGACCGGTGTCCAGGTCGGACCTCGCCGCTATCACCGTGGCCCCCGCGAACGCGGAGTCCGCGCGGATCGCGTCCCGCACCCACGCCGTGTGGGCCGTCATCGTGTGCTCCGCCCAGTCGCCCGGCAGCGCGCGGGTGCGCCGGGCGGCGGGGGCGATCTCGTCGACCAGCAGCTCCAGGTGGCCCGGGACGGGCGCGCCGGTGCGCAGATGGTCCAGGGTCGCCGCCACCGCCCCGCACCGCTCGTGCCCCAGCACCAGCACGAGCGGGATCCGCAGCTCTTCCACGCCGTACTGCACGGACGCCAGCACCGCCTCGTCCAGCACCTGTCCGGCCGTCCTTATGCACAGCAGGTCCCCGAGGCCCTGGTCGAAGACCAGCTCGGGCGGGACCCGGGAGTCGATGCAGCCGACGATCACCGCGAAGGGGTGCTGGGCCGCCGCGAGGAGATGTCTGCGGCGCACGGTGTCGTGGGGGTGGCGGGGGCGGCCGGAGGCGTAGCGCCGGTTGCCGGCGAGCAGTTCGGCCAGGGCGGTGTGCGGGTCTTCGACGGCGACGGGGGCCGCCGCCGCGGGGGCGGCGGCCAGTACGCCGACGGCGGCGGCCGTCAGGAAGGCCCTGCGAGGGGAGGGCATGACGCGTCCTCAGGAGTCGTACGGATAGCGCGCACTCACCGTATGTACGCGATCAGTCACTGTGCGTGCCTGTTTAACGACTCTTGGTTGATTCATCGTCAGATCATCGACACCGGCCCTACTTCGTCAGCCCGTGCTTCTTCGCGTACGCGTTCGCCACGTCCTCCGGGTCCTTCTTGTCGTTGTCGACCTCGCTGTTGAGCTCGGTGAGCTGCTCGGTGGTGAGGACGTTGCCGAGCCGGGCGAGGGCCTTGCGGACGGTGTCGTCGGCCTTGCGGTCGGCGATGAGCGGGACGATGTGCTGGCTCGGGATCAGGTTCTTGGGGTCGCTCAGCACCACCCAGCCGTTGGCGGCGATGTCGGTGTCGGTGGTGAAGAGGTTCGCCACGTCCACGTCCCCCTTCTTCAGCGCGCCCTTGACCAGCGGCCCGTCGGAGTCGAGCGACTTGAACTCCTTGAACTCGACGCCGTACACCTCCTTCAGTCCGACCGCGCCCACCCGGCGCTTCTTGACCTCGGGGGCGGCGCCGATGACCAGCTTGCCGTTCTGCTTGGCGAGGTCGGCGAGGGTGGTCAGGCCGTACTTGCGCGCGGTCTCCCGGGTGACGGCGAAGCAGTCGGAGTCGGCGGCCTGGCTGTACGGCAGTACCTGGAGGCCGCTGGGCAGCGCGAGGGTGAGCGCGTTCTGCATGGTGCCCGGCTCCGACGAACTGTCCTTCGGGGCCAGGTAGTTGAGGAGGGCGCCCTGGTACTCGGGGAGCAGGTCGATGTCGCCCGCCTTGAGCGCGGGGATGACGATCTCGCGGGTGCCGAGGTTGGGGCGGACCTTCACCTTCACGCCGGCCTGCTGGAGCACGGCCGCGTAGAGGTAGCCGAGGACCTGGTTCTCGGTGAAGTTGGCGGTGCCGATGGTGATCGTGCCGGTGCTGCTCTTCGCAGCCGAACTGCCTTGCCCGTCAAGGGAGGTGATGCCGCTGGAGCAGGCCGAGAGGGCGGGGACGGAGGCCGCCGCGAAGAGGCCGCCGAGGAGGGTGCGTCGGTTCATCGGAGGGGTCCTTAGGCGGTGCGGTGGCGGAAGAGGAAGCGCTGGAGGCCGGAGAGCAGCAGATCGAGGGTTACGGCGACCACGGCGACCAGCACCGCCCCGCCGAGCACCTGGACGAGATCGCGCTGGGCGAGGCCGTCGAAGACGTAGCGGCCGAGGCCGCCGAAGGAGACGTAGGCCGCGATGGTCGCCGTGGCGACGACCTGGATGAGCGCGAGGCGCAGGCCGGTCATGATCAGGGGGAGCGCGAGCGGCAACTCGACCTGGAACAGCACCTGGTGGCCGCGCATGCCCTGGCCGCGGGCGGCGTCCTTCACATCCGGGTCGACGGCCGTCATCCCCGCGTACGTGTTGGTGACGATCGACGGGACCGCGAGCGCGACCAGCGCCACGTACACCGGCAGCATCGACAGCCCGCCGGCCAGGAAGACCAGCACCACCAGGCCGACGGTCGGCAGGGCGCGGCCGAAGGACGCCAGGTTGATCGCGAGGAAGGCGCCCTTGCCGGTGTGGCCGATCAGCAGGCCGAGGGGCAGGCCGATCGCGGCCGCCACGAGGGTCGCGAGCAGCGAGTACTGCAGGTGCTCGGCGAGCCGGTGGGCGATGCCGTCGGTACCGCTCCAACTGGAGCCGCTGACCAGCCACTTGCCGAGGTTCTCGAAGAGTTCGTACATGTCAGGCTCGCCTCCGCCGCCACGGGGTCAGGACGTACTGGACGGCGACCAGGAAGGCGTCCGCCACCACCGCGAGCAGCAGCGTGAGGACCACGCCCGCGATCACCGGGGTCGGGAAGTCGCGCTGGAAGCCGTCGGTGAAGAGCTGGCCGAGACCGCCGTCGCCGATGTAGGTGGCGACGGAGACCAGCGAGATCGACATGACCGTGGCGATCCGCACGCCCGCCATGATCACCGGGAGCGCGAGGGGGAGTTCGACGGTCAGGAGCGTGCGCAGGGGGCGCGTGCCCATCGCCTTCGCGGCCTCCTTGGTCTTCGCGGGGACCGAGTCGAGGCCCTCGACGGTGTTCCGCAACAGCACGACCAGTGTGTAGACGGTCAGACCGATCACGGTCGTGGTGCGGGTCAGACCGCTGATCGGCAGGAGCAGCACGAAGATGGCGATCGACGGGATCGTGAACAGGACGTTCGAGAGCCCGAGCAGGAAGCCGCGCAGGGGGCGGATCCGGTGGGCGACCACCGCGAGCGGGAGGCTGATCAGCAGGCCGAAGAAGACGGCGCTCAGGGCGGCCTGGAGGTGGGAGACCGTGAGCGAGGTCAGGTCGTCGGTGTGGCCGGAGATCCACGACCAGTCGATGGTCATACGGCCACCCGGGCGTCCGCGTGCGCCTGTCCGGCGTGCGCGTGGATGTCCTCGCGGGACGAGACGCCGGTGAGGACGCCGTCGGCGTCGACCCGGGCGACCAGTCCTGCGGGGGAGGCGAGGGACTCGTCGAGGGCGGCGAGCAGGGAGTCGCCGTCGTGGAGGGGGCGTACGGGGAGCTCCGTGTCCTGCGAGGCCCAGTGCAGGGGCTTGCCCGCCTCGTCGCGTACGAGGGTCCAGGCGCCGCCCTCCGGTGCCGGGCCCTGCGGGACCTCGGCCAGCGTCTTCAGCGAGAGCAGTTTCAGGCCGCGCTCGGCGCCGAGGAAGTCGGCCACGAAGTCGTCGGCGGGCCGGGCCAGGAGCTCGGTGGGGGAGGCGCACTGGACGAGGTGGCCGCCGGTGCGGAAGATCGCGATCTGGTCGCCCAGTCGTACGGCCTCGTCGACGTCGTGCGTGACGAAGACGATGGTCTTGCTCAACTCCTTCTGGAGCCGGAGCAGTTCGTCCTGGAGCTGGGTGCGCACCACCGGGTCGACCGCGCCGAAGGGCTCGTCCATGAGGAGCACCGGCGGGTCGGCGGCGAGGGCGCGGGCCACGCCGACGCGCTGCTGCTGGCCGCCGGAGAGCTGGTGCGGGTACCGCTTGCCGGCGTCCGCGCTCAGGCCGACGGTCTCCAGCAGCTCGGCCGCGCGGGCGCGGGCCTTCCTGCGGCCGTGGCCGAGGAGCAGCGGGACGGTGGCGATGTTGTCGAGCACCGTGCGGTGCGGGAAGAGGCCCGACTGCTGGATGACGTAGCCGATGGAGCGGCGCAGGTCGGCCGCGTCCTGCGTGGTGACGTCCTTGCCGCCGACCCTGATGGTGCCGGAGGTCGGCTCGACCATCCGGTTGATCATCCGGAGGGTGGTGGTCTTGCCGCAGCCGGAGGAGCCGACGAGGACGGTCACGCCGCCTTCCGGCATGTCGAGGGTGAGATCGTGGACAGCTGTCGTGCCGCCCGGGAAGCGCTTGTGGACCGCGTCGAACTGGATCATGAGATGTCCCTTGCCCGGCTGTATAACGTCATGCAGAGTTCTTGGTGTCTGAATAGGTTGTCAACGGTTCGGCGTTAAACCGACGTAACGATGACCGATGGGCAAGATCGAATGTCCTGATTGAGGGGAGTTTGGGCTAGATGTCGTCTCGGATCGTGGACACGCCGGATCCCGTCGTGGTCGGACACACCGGCCTGGTGGTCCTGGACGGGATCGGGCTCGGGGTCGCGGACGTCGTCCGCCTCGCCGACGGCACGGCGCGGCCGGTGCCCGGGACCGACGCGATGAAGCGGGTCACCGAGTCCTGGGACGCGGCCCGGCGGATCGCCGCGACCGGACGCGTCTACGGCCGCTCGACCGGCGTCGGCGCCAACCGCACCGAGGACGTGCCGACCGAGGCCGCCGCCGGCCACGGCCTGCGCCTGCTGCGCAGCCACGCCGGTGCGATCGGTGACGAACTCCCGGCCCGCCAGGTCCGCGCGACGCTCGCGATCCGCGCGAACCAGCTGCTGGCCGGGGGCGCGGGCCTACGCCCCACGGTGGTCACGGCCCTGTGCGAGGCCCTGGAGTCGGGCGCGTACCCGGTCGTCAACGAGTTCGGCTCAGTGGGCACGGGCGACATCGCGGCCCTGGCCCAGGTGGGACTGGCACTGGCGGGGGAGCATCCGTGGCGGTCGGGGGCGGGCGACCCGGGCGCGGGCCGCCCCGGCGTGAGCGCTGGTGCGGGCCGTTCCGCCGAGCCCGGCGGCGGCGACGGCGATGCGGCTTTCGGAGGTGGCCGGGGCGACGGCGGCGGCTCGGGTGCGGCAGCTGTCGTGGACCGGGGAGTCTCCGACGGCGACCCCGACGCGAGGGGCCGCGGCGAGGGCCCTTCCGCCGGCCATCGGCTCGCTGTCGGCGCCCCCGAACCCCAGCCCCTCGACAACAACGACGCGCTCGCCTTCATCAGCAGTAATGCCCTCACCCTCGGGCAGGCCGCGCTCGCGTTGGAGGAGTTGCGGGGGCTCGTCGAGGCCACGCAGGTTGTTGCCGCGTTGTCGCTGCTCGCTGTCGACGGGTCGCACGAGGCGTACGCGGCGCCCGTGCATCTCGCCCGGCCGCACCGGGGGAGCGGTGAAGTGGCCCGGCGGATGCGGGAGTTGATCGGTGCCGAGGACCGGCCCACCCCTCCCCTCGGCCGTATCCAGGACCCGTACGGCTTCCGCTGCCTGCCCCAGATCCACGGCCCCGCCCACGACGCCGCCGACGCCCTGGAGGAGATCCTCCGGATCGAGATCAACGCGGCCGCCGAGAACCCGCTGATCTCCCCCGAGGACATGGCCGCCTACCACCACGGCGGCTTCTACCAGGCCCAACTCGCCCTGGCCCTCGACCACTTCAGACTGGCGCTGACGCAGGTGGCCCGGTTGTCCACCTCCCGCCTCTCCACCCTCAACGAGCCCGCCTTCACCCGCCTCAGGCCCTTCCTCGCCGACCAGGAGCCCGGCGCCTCCGGCGTGATGATCCTGGAGTACGCCGCCGGAGCCGCCCTCGGCGACCTGCGGGCCTTCTCCGCGCCCGCCTCCCTCGGGCACGCTGTACTCTCCCGGGGCGTCGAGGAACAGGCCAGCTTCGCCTCGCTCGCCGCACGTCAGACACTGCGCGCGTGCGGCGCGTACCGTCTCGTCGTCGGCTGCGAACTCGTCGCCGCCGTACGGGCGCTGCGCCAGCGCGAGCTGACGCCCGGCCCCGGACTGCCGGTGGGGCGCGCGCTGGAGCTGGCCGACGCGGCGCTCGACGCGGAGCAGGCCGACCGGCCGCTCACGGCCGACGTGACGGCGGCGGCCGCACTGCTCGACCGGTTCACGGAGATCTGGAGGGGGAGCGAGGCATGAGCGACACGGGTGGGGCGGACACCCCCGCGGGACGGCTGCAGGCGCTGTTCGAGGGGCACCGGCTGACGCCGACCCAGCGGCGCATCGCGCACAGCATGGTGCGGCGCGCCGCCGACGTGCCGTTCCTGTCCAGCGTCGAACTCGCCGAACTGGCCGGGGTCAGCCAGCCCTCCGTCACCCGCTTCGCGGTCGCCCTCGGCTTCGACGGCTACCCCGCGCTGCGCCGGCACCTGCGCGAGGTCGCGCCCGCCGAGCAGACGGCGGACTCGGCGTCGTACAACGAGTACCAGCAGGCCGTCGAGGCCGAGATCGAGAACCTCAAGCACCTGGCGGAGCTGCTCGCCGACCCGCGGCCGCTCCAGAAGGCGGGCCGGCTGCTCGCCGCCTCACGCCCGCTGCCGGTCCTCGGCCTGCGCGCGGCGGCCTCCCAGGCGTACGGCTTCTCGTACTTCGCCGCCAAGGTCCATCCGGACGTACGGCTGCTGCACGAGGGCGGCACGATGATCCACGACCGGATCGACGCCGCCGTCCGCGCCGGCGCCACGGCCCTGCTCTGCTTCGCCCTGCCCCGGCACCCCCGCGAGGTCGTCGACACCCTCGGCTACGCCAAGGAGGCCGGCCTCACCGTCGTCACCGTCGCCGACTCCGCCTTCGCCCCGGTCGCCAAGGTCTCCGACCTGCTGCTCCCCGCCGCGGTCGGCACCGGCCTCGCCTTCGACACGGCCTGCGCGCCCATGCTCCTCGGCCGCGTCCTCCTGGAGGCGATGTGCGACGACCTGCCCGACGCCCAGTCCCGCCTGGAGGACTTCGACGCGCGGGCGGCGGCGCGGGGGCTGTTCGTGGAGTGACTTTTTCACGTTCGTCTCACGTTCGGTCGCTAGCCTGCCCGACCGTCAGGACTGTGCCGGGACGACGAGGAGGCAGGGCGTGGCACGCGGAGTTCGCGAGGGTCGCGGAGGAAAGGGCCTGGTTCGGGTGGCCGTCGTCGTACGGGCCGGGGCCGCGCCCATGTGGTGGGCCGGGGTCTTCGCCGCGGGGGTCGGACTGCTGATCCCCGGGGTGACCGGGCGCCGGATCGGGGTGATGGCCGGGGTCGCGCTGTTCATCGTGGCCGTGGCCGTGGTGACGTACACACGGCGCAAGAGGTACGTCGCCCTCGCGCGCGCCGCCGCCCGCGCGGGCAAGCACGACGTGCTCCAGGACCGTGCGGTCGGGGTGCGCAACTGGCGCCACGGACACCGCTGGTGGCTGCTGCTGGCCTGGCTGGTCGCGCTCGGCTGCAACTTCGCCGTGCCCGTCGCCGCCGGACTGCTGCTCGCCGGGTGCGGTACGGGCCTCAGGCTCAAGGCCGCCTGGCTCGGGCGGCGCGAGCGGGACGGGGACGCGCTGCTGTGGGTGCGGGTGGACTGGCTGGACGCCCGGGGCGGACGCCCGGCGGGCAAGGCGGTCAGGGCCTACCGCAGTACGGGGATCGCGGCGGGCGACGCGGCTCCCGGGGGAGCGCGCCGCCGCACCGCGGCCCTCGTCTGACCGTTAGCGGATCACACCTCCAGGTCGTTCTCGATCTGCCGCAGCTGGTGGCGGGCCATCGCCAGGTTGGAGCGCTTGGCGTCCAGGACCAGGTAGAGGAAGAGCCCGTTGCCGCCGCGTCCGCTGATCAGGCGGATCAGGTGGTACTGGTCGGACAGGCTGATCAGGATGTCCTCGATCTGGCCCTTGAGCCCGAGGTGTTCCATCGTGCGCATCTTCGCGCGGACCACGTCGGTGTTGCCGGCTGCGGCCACGTTCAGGTCGAAGCCCTTGCTGCCGCCCATCGTGCCCAGCGCCATGCCGCTGGTGTAGTCGACGAGCGCGACTCCGGTGGCGCCCTCGATGGAGGCGAGCGCCTCCTTCAGAGCGGTTTCGGTGTTGGCCATGACTGTGTCTCCTCGGTTCTCTCAACTTTCGGTGGTGGTGCGGGCCACCGTCGGTGCGGTGGTCGTGGCGCGGGAGTCCGCGGGCTTGGCCCGGGATGCGCGGGTGGTTCGGGTGCGGGGCGGTGGCGGGGCGGGCTTGGGGGCCTTCGCGGCGGCCCCGGAGCGGGCGGCTTCGGCGGCTCCGGCCGCCTTGGCGGCACCGGGGGCATCGGCGGTCCTGGCGGCTCCGGCGGCCCGGGCGGCTTCGCCCTTCGCGTCGACGAGTTCGCCGATCCGCACGCCCGCCCGGCGGCCCTCCAGATGGAGCCGGCCGACGTTGACGCGGTCCTGGGCGAGCAGCGTGACGACGGCGCCGGTGCCCGCCGCGTACGCGGCGACGTAGCCGTAGACCCCGCGCACCAGCAGTTCGCGGAAGTCGCCCTGGCCGGTCGCGTCGGCCAGCTGCGCGGCGAGCGAGCGGGTGGCCTCGGCGAGCGCGGCCACCACCTCCGGGTCGACGCCCGGGGTGTCCTGGGCGAGGACGAGACCGTCGAGGCCGGCCGCGAGCGCGCCCGTGAGCTGCGGCACGCGTGCTCTGAGCCGGCGCAGTTCCTCCAGGATCCCCTCCTCCGCCGCTGCCATCAGGTCTCTCCTCTCGGCGCGGGGCCGCTGCCGCTCAAAGGGCCTCCAGCGCATCCCTGAGCCTCTTCAGCAAGGTGATGTGGGGATCGACGCGGACGTCGACGTCCTCGGGCACCGACGGCCCCGACGGCCCCGACGGTCCAGACGGCCCCGACGGCATCCCGGGGGCCGCGGGCGGGCACGGCGCGACGACCCCGGCCGCCACCAGCCGCCGTACGTCCACCAGCGTGTGGAAGGCCGGGCGGCCCAGCTCACGGGCGATCTCGGAGGCGGTGCGCACACCGTCCACCCGGGCCAGCACCGCCCGGCAGCGGGCCGGGAGCAGCGGGGGCGCGGGATGGTACTCCCGGACCAGCGGCGCCTCGTCCGGTGTCGCGTCGGGCCAGATG
Organism: Streptomyces sp. NPDC047072; assembly: GCF_040643855.1. Taxonomy (NCBI): domain Bacteria; kingdom Bacillati; phylum Actinomycetota; class Actinomycetes; order Kitasatosporales; family Streptomycetaceae; genus Streptomyces; species Streptomyces sp. NPDC047072. Next base: position 25,162 of record NZ_JBEYVC010000112.1, read on the forward strand.
CGGTGCAGCAGATCGCGCCGGCGCAGCGTCTCGCGCTCCAGGGCGGCCACCGGAACCGGCCGCAGGGTGCGCACCTCCGGGGCCGCCGGCCCCTCCTCGGCGCCGTAGCGGAAACGGCCGGGCGCGCCGCTCGGGGCGAGCGCGAAGTACGCCGCGTCGTACAGCGCGGTCAGCCGGCACACCTCCAGCGCGCCCGGGGTCAGGCCGGGGCCCGGCACCAAGTGGTGGGCCGCGCGGTGCCGGCCGCCGCTCTCGCCGGTCGCGGCGTTCTCGGCGGCCTCGGTCTGCACCCGCCGCCAGGCCGCGGCCGCCGGTGCGCCGTGGGCGGTGAGCAGGACGTCGGCGGCGGGCGCGACCGGGCTCTCGACGTGCACCACCTGGCCGTCGGCCAGATGCAGGGTGCCGCGCTCGCGCACCAGGACGCCGGTGGCCCGCTCGGCGGCGAGCCGGTTCAGCATCGGCGAGACCCCGCCCCAGCCGCGGCCGAGGGCGCCCGTCTTGTCCCGGACGGGCAGCCGGGGCGGCGGGGTGGCCGCGGTGGTCCGTACGGCCGTCATCCGAGCACCAGCCGTCCGGCCATCTCGCCGAGCCGGATGCGGGCCAGCGCGAGGTTGCCCTCCGCGCGGGCCAGCCACAGGTGCAGGAACACGCTGCTGTCGAAGGACGTCGGCACGAACCTGAGGACGTGGTAGCTGTCCCGGTTGCTGATGATCAGGTCCTCGACCGGCGGATCAGGCGGCGCGGGGGCCGCCTCGCCGGGCGGGTCGTCGGAACCGGTGAACGGGTCGAGCGCGCCGGTCCCGGCGCGCCCCTCCGGCCCGTCCGGGCTGAACGCTCGCTGTTCGGCGGCCATCCGGGCCAGCTCCGCGGCCTCCGCGGCCGCCGCCTCCTGGTCGCCGCCCGGGGACTCCCCGACGGCGCCCAGGGCCAGCCCGCTCGTCCAGTCGACCAGCGCGGCGCCCCGCGCACCGGGCAGTCGCATGGCTTCCAGCAAGCACTCGTCGATTCCGGGCACCGTTGTTCCCCTCCCGCCTGGGGTTCGGCTGAGTGACGCCGAAACTACGCAACGTGTGCGCGACGGGTGAGGGATCTGGCATTTTCCGGTGGAACATGCGGCGAGTGACTAAGGTGGGTCGGCTGGTCTGGTTTTCCCCCCCTTTCCTGGGGCGCTTCAGGGGGCTACGTCAAGGGCGGCCGGGTGCGCGCAGGGTGGTGAGCGCGTCGGTGTGCGCCCCTCCGGATTCGGCCACGATCTCCGCGAGCGTCTGCGGGGTGCGCACCGTCGCGAAGGCCGTGCCACCGCGCTCGACGTCCGGGGCGAAGCCGTAGATTCCGGGCCGGGCGAGCGAGTTGTACGCGTAGTGGTGCGCGAAGTAGTACGCGCCCGTGTCCAGCGCCGCCGCGTAGTCGCCCTGCTCCAGCAGTGGCATGGTGCGCCCCTCGGCCAGCAGGTCGCCCGAGAAGCAGGCCGGCCCCGCCACGTCCTGGACCACCTCGGGCCCGCCCTTCGGGCGCCCCTTGCCGTCGTACGCCGCGATCCTGAGCGGCCACGCCTCGGGCACGTACACCGTCCGCGTCGCCACCTGCACGCCCGCGTGCGTCACCGCCACCGGCCGCCCGCCCGCGCTCTTGGCGTACTCCACCCGCGCCACGATCGTCCCGTGCTTGGCCAGAAGCGACCGCCCGAACTCGGTCACCAGCCCGTACCGCCCGTCGAACAGCCCCGGCACCGCCTCCCGCATCGCCCGCGCGTACGTGGCGTACGTCGGTGTCATCGCGTCCGAGCCGTAGTTCACCGGCAGCCCGCCGCCGATGTCCACGGTGTCGATCTGCGGCCGCCCGATGCGCTGGTTGATCTCCTCGGCGAGCGCGTACGTCTCCGCGAGGCCCCGCGCCATCAGGGAGAGCGGGATGCCCTGCGAACCGGTGTGCGCGTGCAGCCGGGTCAGCCAGGGGCGCTCGGCGTACGCGCGCACCACCCACTCCCGCGCCCCCTCGTCGCGCAGCGCCACCCCGAACTTCGAGGTCGCCGTCGCCGTGGACGTCGCCCCGATGGAACCGCCGCCGATCTGCGGGTTGACGCGGATGCCGAGCGGCGAGCGGCTTACGGCGGACCGCATCAGGGCGTCCAGGCGGTCCAGCTCCTGCGGGTTGTCCGCGTTGACGGCGATCCCCAGCGCCAGCGCCTCCCTGAGCTCGGCCGGCGTCTTCGCGGGCGAGTCGAGCACGGTCCGGCCCGGCGGCAGCCCCGCCGCCCGCGCCAGCGCCAGCTCGCCGGGGCTCGCCACCTCCGCGCCGATGCCCTCCTCGCGCAGCAGCCGCAGCACCGGCACCAGTGGGGTCGCCTTCACCGCGAACGCGTGCAGCACCGGGGTGCCGGGCGCGGTGACCTCGTCGAAGGCCGCCCGCAGCTGCGCCGCCGACTCCCGGATGCCGGTCACGTCGAGCAGTCCGACGATGGGGGTGTCCGGTCCGAGGAGCCCCTGCTCCACGGCCGCGCGGACCGCCTCGTCCCGGCGGACGGCCCGCCGCTCCCCGTCGCCCGCCGCCTCGTCCGCGCCGCCGTCCCATGCGTTCACGATGTCCCCGCTCCGTCCGTGGTCCGTGCTCACCTGTCCAACGAAACATCTGTTCCCCACCGACAACGACGCGAGAACGTATTGACTAGTTCTATTCACGAAGCGAGTATGTGAATAACGACAGCAACAATCCGCAGCAGAGTCCCAGGAGGCAGACCATGTCAGGACCCCGCCCCGTCCGAGCGCCGCGCGGTACGGAACTGAGCGCCCTGGGATGGCAGCAGGAGGCCGCCCTGCGGATGCTCCAGAACAACCTCGACCCCGAGGTCGCCGAACACCCCGACAAGCTCGTCGTCTACGGCGGCACCGGCAAGGCCGCCCGCGACTGGCGCTCCTTCGACGCGATGGTGCGCACCCTGCGGACCCTCAAGCAGGACGAGACCATGCTGGTCCAGTCGGGCCGCCCCGTCGGTGTCATGCAGACCCACGAGTGGGCCCCGCGCGTCCTGATCGCCAACTCCAACCTCGTCGGCGACTGGGCCAACTGGGAGGAGTTCCGCCGCCTGGAGGCCCTCGGCCTCACCATGTACGGCCAGATGACCGCCGGTTCCTGGATCTACATCGGCACCCAGGGCATCCTCCAGGGCACCTACGAGACCTTCGCGGCCGTCGCCGCCAAGAAGTTCGGCGGCACCCTCGCGGGCACGATCACCCTGACCGCCGGCCTCGGCGGCATGGGCGGCGCCCAACCGCTCGCCGTCACCATGAACGACGGCGTCGCGATCTGCATCGACTGCGACCCGCGGGCGATCGAGCGCCGGATCGAGCACCGGTACCTGGACGTGCGGGCCGACAACCTGGAGCACGCCCTCCAGCTCGCGGTCGAGGCCCGGGACGCCCGCCGCCCGCTCTCCATCGGCCTGCTGGGCAACGCGGCCGAACTGCTGCCCCGCATGCTCGCCGAGAGCGCCCCCGTCGACATCGTCACCGACCAGACCTCCGCCCACGACCCGCTGGCGTACCTACCGGTGGGCGTGGCCTTCGAGGACATGGCCGACGCGGCGGCGAAGGACCCGGCGGGCTTCACCACCCGCGCCCGCGAGTCCATGGCCCGGCACGTCGAGGCCATGGTCGGCTTCATGGACGCCGGCGCCGAGGTCTTCGACTACGGCAACTCGATCCGCGGCGAGGCCCAACTCGCCGGGTACGACCGCGCCTTCGCCTTCCCGGGCTTCGTCCCCGCCTACATCCGGCCCCTGTTCTGCGAGGGCAAGGGCCCCTTCCGCTGGGCCGCCCTGTCCGGCGAGGCCTCCGACATCGCCAAGACCGACAAGGCGATCCTCGACCTCTTCCCGGAGAACGAGTCCCTCGCCCGCTGGATCAAGATGGCCGGTGAGCGGGTCCACTTCCAGGGCCTGCCCGCCCGCATCTGCTGGCTCGGCTACGGCGAGCGGGACAAGGCCGGCGAGCGCTTCAACGACATGGTGGCCTCAGGGGAGTTGGCGGCGCCGCTGGCCATCGGCCGCGACCACCTGGACGCCGGTTCGGTGGCCTCGCCGTACCGCGAGACCGAGGCCATGCTCGACGGGTCCGACGCGATCGCCGACTGGCCGCTGCTGAACGCGATGGTCAACGTGGCCTCCGGCGCCTCCTGGGTCTCCCTGCACCACGGCGGCGGTGTGGGCATGGGCCGGTCGATCCACGCGGGCCAGGTCACGGTCGCCGACGGCACGAAGCTCGGCGGCGAGAAGGTCCGCCGGGTGCTCACCAACGACCCCGGCATGGGCGTCATCCGGCACGTGGACGCGGGCTACGACATCGCGGAGTCGGTGGCGGACGAGCGCGGGGTGCGGGTGCCGATGCGCGAAGGTGACGACGCGTGACGCAGACCTCCAACGGCGGCTCGTTCCACGCCATGTGGCGCGAGCTGCTCCCCATCGGGCGCCACCCCGACTCCCACGGCTACCGGCGGTTCGCCTGGACCGGGATCGATCTCGAATGCCGGGCCTGGTTCAAGGAGCAGGCCGAGGCGCGGGGGCTTGTCTACGAGGTCGACCGGAACGGGAACCAGTGGGCCTGGCTCGGGGACCCCGCCGCCGGGGACGCCGTCGTCACCGGGTCGCATCTGGACTCCGTGCCGGACGGCGGGGCCTTCGACGGGCCGCTCGGGGTCGTGTCCTCGTTCGCCGCGCTCGACGAACTCCGCTCCCGGCAGGCCGAGTTCACCAAGCCCCTCGCGATCGTGAACTTCGGTGACGAGGAGGGCGCCCGCTTCGGGCTCGCCTGCGTCGGCTCACGGCTCACCGCCGGACAGCTCACCGTCAAGAACGCGCACAAGCTGACCGACGGGGACGGCGTCACCCTCCCGCGGGCCATGGAGAGCGCCGGGTACGACCCCGACGCCATCGGGCCCGACCCCGAACGCCTCGCCCGCATCGGCGCCTTCGTCGAACTCCACGTCGAGCAGGGCCGCGCCCTGGACCTCAGCGGCGACCGGGTCGGTGTCGCCAGCGCCATCTGGCCGCACGGACGCTGGCGGTTCGACTTCCGCGGCGAGGCCAACCACGCCGGCACCACCCGGCTCGTGGACCGGCGCGACCCGATGCTGTCGTACGCCGAGACCGTCCTCGCCGCCCGCCGCGAGGCCGAACTCGCCGGTGCCGTCGCCACCTTCGGCAAGATCTCGGTCGAGCCGAACGGCGTCAACGCCGTCCCCTCCCTGGTGCGCGGCTGGCTCGACTCCCGCGCCGAGGACCAGGCCACCCTCGACACCGTCGTCGGCGGCATCGAGAAGGCCGCCCGCGCCTACGCCGAGGCGCACGGCGTCGACCTCGACGTGGTCCGGGAGTCCTTCACCCCCGTCGTGGAGTTCGACCACGCCCTGCGCGACGAACTCGCCCGGATCCTGGGCCGGGACAGCGAGCTGAAGGTCCCCGTCCTGGGTACCGGGGCCGGACACGACGCCGGGATCCTCTCCGGGAGCGTCCCGACCGCCATGCTGTTCGTGCGCAACCCCACCGGCGTCTCGCACTCCCCGGCGGAGTTCGCCGCCGAGGACGACTGCGTGGCCGGGGTGACCGCACTCGCCGACGTACTGGAAGGGCTGGCCTGCACGTGACCACCAAGACGTACTGGCTGGAACACGCCTGGCTCGACACCTATGTCGAGCCGGGCGTGGCCCTCGACGTGGCCGACGGCCGGATCACCGCCGTACGCACCGGTGTCGAGAACGCACCCCCCGGCGCCGAGATCCTGCGCGGCCTGACCCTCCCCGGCCTCGCCAACGCGCACTCGCACGCCTTCCACCGCGCCCTGCGCTCCACCGTCCAGGTCGGCTCCGGCACCTTCTGGACCTGGCGCGAGGTCATGTACGCCACCGCCGACCGGCTGACCCCGGACAACTACCACGACCTCGCCAGGGCCGTGTACGCCGAGATGGCCCTCGCCGGCATCACCGCCGTCGGTGAGTTCCACTACGTGCACCACGCCCCCGGCGGCACCCCCTACGCCGACCCCAACGCGATGGGCGAGGCCCTCATCGCGGCCGCCGCCGAGGCCGGGATCCGCATCACCCTCCTGGACACCGCCTACCTCGCCGCCGGCATCCTGAACAAGCACAGCGGACAGGCGCCCGACACCCACCAGCTCCGCTTCTCCGACGGCACGGCCGAGGCCTGGGCCGAACGCTGTTCAGTTCTCAAGGAACGGGATCACGCGCGGATCGGGGCGGCGATCCACTCCGTACGGGCCGTGCCCGCCGCCCAGTTGGCGACCGTGGCGCGCTGGGCCGAGGAGCGGCGGGCCCCACTCCACGTCCACCTGTCCGAGCAGACCGCCGAGAACGACGCCTGCCAGGAGGCCCACGGCTGCACGCCCACCCGGCTGCTCGCCGACCACGGGGTGCTCGGGCCGCGCACCACCGGCGTCCACAACACCCACCTCACCGACGAGGACATCGCCCTGATCGGCGGCAGCGGCACCGGCACCTGCATGTGCCCCACCACCGAACGCGACCTGGCCGACGGCATCGGACCCGCGGTCGCCCTCCAGCGGGCAGGCTCCCCGCTCTCCCTCGGCTCCGACAGCCACGCCGTCATCGACCTGCTCGAAGAGGCGCGCGCGATGGAGCTGAACGAGCGGCTGCGCACCCGCACCCGCGGTCACTGGACGGCGGCGGCACTCCTGCGCGCGGCCTCGGCCGACGGCCACGCCGCCCTCGGCTGGGAGGACGCCGGTGTCCTGGAGGCGGGCGCGCTCGCCGACTTCACCACCATCGCGCTCGACTCGGTCAGGACGGCGGCCCCGCTGCCCAGGCTCGGCGCCGAGACGGCCGTATTCGCGGCGACGGCAGCGGACGTACGGCACACGGTCGTGGGCGGCCGGCACGTCGTCCGGGACGGCGCGCACACGCTCGTACCGGATGTGCCGCGGGCGCTGGCGGCAGCCGTAGCAGCCCTGCGCGCCTGACGGCCGCACCGAGCCCCGACAAGGACGCGGACAAGGACGCCATGAGCAGCACACTCATCACCAACATCGCCACGCTGGTCACCAACGACCCCTCCCTCGGTGACGGTTCTCCCCTCGGACTGATCCAGGACGCGGCCGTCGTCATCGAGGGCGACCGCGTCGTGTGGACCGGTGAATCAAGCAAAGCACCCGCCACTGACAATCGGGTCGATGCCCAGAAAAAGGCGGTCATCCCGGGCTTCGTCGACTCCCACTCGCATCTCGTCTTCGCGGGCGACCGCACGCAGGAGTTCAACGCCCGGATGTCGGGGCGGGCGTACAGCGCGGGCGGCATCCGGACGACGGTCGCGGCGACGAGGGCGGCGAGCGACGCGGAGCTGGCGGCGAACCTCACCCGCTACCTGGCCGAGGCCCTCCGCCAGGGCACCACGACCTTCGAGACCAAGTCCGGCTACGGCCTGACCACCCACGACGAGTCCCGCGCCCTGCGCATCGCCGCCGCCCACACCGACGAGGTCACCTACCTCGGCGCCCACATCGTCTCGCCCGACTACGCCGAGGACCCGGCGGCCTACGTCGACCTCGTCACCGGCGAGATGCTCGACGCCTGTGCGCCGTACGCCCGTTGGATCGACGTGTTCTGCGAGAAGGGCGCCTTCGACGGCGACCAGGCCCGCGCGATCCTCGCCGCCGGCAAGGCCAGGGGCCTGCACCCGCGCATCCACGCCAACCAGCTCTCCTACGGCCCCGGCGTCCAGCTGGCCGTCGAACTGGACGCGGCGAGCGCCGACCACTGCACGCACCTCACGGACGCGGACGTGGACGCCCTGGCCGCCGGAAACACGGTCGCCACCCTGCTCCCCGGCGCCGAGTTCTCCACCCGGGCCGAGTGGCCGGACGCCCGCCGCCTCCTGGACGCGGGCGTCACGGTCGCCCTGTCCACGGACTGCAACCCGGGCTCCTCCTTCACCTCCTCCGTCCCCTTCTGCATCGCCCTCGCCGTACGCGACATGCGGATGACCCCGGACGAGGCGCTCTGGTCGGCCACGGCGGGCGGAGCGGCAGCCCTGCGCCGCACCGACATCGGCCGCCTGACCCCGGGCGCCCGAGCCGACCTACTCCTGCTGGACGCCCCCAGCCACGTACACCTGGCTTATCGGCCGGGGGTGCCGCTGGTGAGCGGGGTGTGGCGGCGGGGCGTGCGGGTGGTCTGACGGTCGGAAGGGGGACTCGTCATGACGCCCCCGCCCGCCACCGCTGCCCCGCACCCCCGTTGAGCCGTTCCAGCGACACCCCGGCCCCGGCGCTGTCCGGTGTCAGGGCTGTCTCGATCGCGATGGACGGGCGGATCACGCCGTCGGGGTCCACGGTGAAGCGGAGGTTGGCGCCGTGGTCGCCGTCGGCCGAGTCGCAGGACCAGATGCCGAGGCCCTTGTCGGTGTCGCCGCGGCTGTCGAGGCAGAAGTCGGGGTCGGCGTACGACTGGAGCACGCCCCGCGCGGTGTCCACCCGCCAGCGTTGGGTCCGGCGGTCCGCGGCACAGGGGGCGGTGACGACGTCCGTTCCCTCCGAGAAGGCCCCCGCCACGTCCAGGCAGCGGCCCGTGGAGACGTTGACCACCTGGGCGTAGGCGCCGCCCGGCGGGTGGAAGGGCGGTGGCGTGGGGGACGGGCTCCTCCGGGTGGGGGAGGGCGACGCCGAGGCCGTCGGCGACACCACCCCGGTCGGTGACACCGTCGCCGTCGCGGTCACCGTCACAGGGGGCGGCTCCGCCGGTGTCGTCACCGAGGCCCCCGCGGACTCCGGTTCCCCGGACGGCGAACCGCCCTGGGAGAGCAGGAACAGTAGCAGCGGGACGAGGGCCACGCCGAGCGCCGCGGAGGCCAGTACCAGCCGGCGGGGCCGGGTCCAAGTCGCCGAGGTCACCTGCGGCTCGGGAGCCTCCGGCTCGGCCTCCGCCCGCGCCGCGTACGCCGTCCCGCCCCACGGCAGCAGCCCCTCCGCCAGCGCCGGGCGCGGGGTGTCCCGTAGGGCGCACTGCTCCTCGTACGCCGTCGCGCAGTGCGGGCAGTGGACCATGTGGGCGTGCAGATCGGCGCTCGCGCGCGGGCTGTCCGGTCGTACGGCCTCCTCGACGAGACGGCGGAAGTCCGCGCAGCGGGGGTCGTCCGAGGCGGCGAGGCGGAACCTCAGACAGGTCCGGGCCAGCGTCTGGAGGGCCTGTCCGGTGCCGTGGGTCACGTCCTCGGCGGTCAGGCCCAGCAGCGCGGCCGTAACGGGAACCGGCTCGTCCTCGAGAACGCCGTACCAGACGAGACCCTGGGTGCGGGCCGGCAGTGACTGGAAGGCGCCGAGCAGGGGCGGTACCGGGCCGCCGGGGGCCGCCGTGTTCAGGACCAGCAGCTGTTTGACGACGCCGGAGACCAACCCGACGACTGCGCGGCCGAGTTGATCGAGGAGCACTCGGCGGCCCTCGCCCCGCTGCTCCGGTGGTGGCACACGGC
>NZ_JBEYVC010000113.1:0-34263 GCF_040643855.1 Streptomyces sp. NPDC047072
GCAGAGCTTCCGACCAGGTCAGGCGGGCTTTCGCGGCCCGTCTGACGAGGGTGGGGGCGCTCAGGGGCCCCGATGGGGGAGTGTCGGCCCTTGAGCGCCGGCCCTCACGAGTCCATGGGGTCGGCCCTTGACGGTCTGCGGGTCGGGCCCTTGAGCGCCGGTTCTTGAGGGGTCGCGGGTCAGCCCTTGAGCGCGGCCGCGATCGACTCGGAGATCGGGGTGGCCGGACGGCCGGTGAGCCGGGACAGGTCGCCGGAGGTGACGACCAGCTCGCCCTTCTCGATGGAGGCGTCGACGCCGGCGAGGACCGCGGCGAGCGGGCCGGGCAGGCCGACGCCGGTCAGGATCCCGGTGTAGGCCTCGACGGAGACCGGGCTGTAGGCGATCTCCTTGCCGGTCTGCCGGCTGATCTCGGCCGCGTACTCGGCGAAGCCCCAGGGCTCGTCGCCGCCGAGCTCGTACGTCTGGTTCTCGTGCCCCTCGCCGGTCAGCACGGCGACCGCGGCGGCCGCGTAGTCGGCGCGCGAGGCGGAGGAGATCTTTCCGTCGCCGGCGGCCTGGACGACGGCGCCGTGCTCCAGGGCGGGGGCGAGGTTCTCGGTGTAGTTCTCGTTGTACCAGCCGTTGCGCAGCAGCGTGTAGGTCAGACCGGAGGCGAGCAGGGCCTTCTCGGTGGCGCGGTGGTCGTCCGCGAGGGCGGCGGTGAGGGTGCCGGGGGCGCTGGTGTACGCGAGGAGGGCGACGCCCGCGGCCTTGGCGGCGTCGATGACGACCTGGTGCTGGGCGGGGCGGCCCTTGTCGAACTCGTTGCCGGAGATGAGCAGCACCTTGTCGCCGGCCGCGAAGAGGGTGCCGAAGGTCTCGGGGGCGTTGTAGTCGGCGACCGCTATCTTCACGCCCTTCTCCGCGAAGTCGGCGGCCTTCTCCGGAGTGCGGACGACGGCGGTGATCTGCTCGGCGGGAACCTTCTCGAGCAGCTGCTCGACGACGTGGCGGCCGAGGTGTCCGGTGGCTCCGGTGACGACGATGCTCATGGTGTGCGATCTCCTTGTGGGGTGCTGATGGCACTAACCTTAGGGAGTGCACTAACTTCTGGAAAGTACCCACTTTGAAGTAAGGTACTGGCATGACGGTAAGTATTGAGCGGGAGTCGAAGTCGGTGGCGCGGCCGATGTCGGTGGCACCGGCGGGCGAGGCGATGTGCCCCCACCGTGCGATCCTCGAACACGTCACCAGCCGCTGGGGCGTGCTGGTCCTCATCGAACTCCTCGACCGCCCCTACCGTTTCAGCGAACTCCGCCGCGCGATCGGCCGGGTCGGCCGGGGTGTCAGCGAGAAGATGCTCACGCAGACGCTCCAGACCCTGGAACGAGACGGCCTGGTCCACCGAGACGCCCACCCGGTGATCCCGCCCCGCGTCGACTACTCCCTCACCGACCTCGGCCGCGAGGCGGCGGAACAGGTACGGGCGCTGGCGATGTGGACAGAGCGGCGGATGGGGGCGGTGCTGGAGGCGCGGGAGGTGTACGACGCGCGCAGGAGGGGTGCTGAGCAGGAGTGATGGGCCGAGGCGGGCTCTGCTGAAGGCATGTACACGGCGCCAGGGGGCACACATATGCCAGGGCGTTGGCCGACATGCGAGACACGTCCCTCCATGCGCCCCCTCTCCGCCTCCCACGCCGACTTGAGTCGCCGGGCACGCTGGATGCGGAGTGCCACACCCGCCGAGCGCCGCCCCGCCGCCCCACCACCTGGCGCACGGCCACCGGATCCAGGGGGATGCCTTGACATGGCCACACAGACTCCGGCCGCCCGTCGCAGCAGGATCGGTTCTGCGGTTGCGCCCGGAATCGGCCTGATGCGCGCACTCTTCACCCGGGGGACTCGGCGTCGGCGTCAGGAGGAGTTACTGGCGGGCCTTCTTGAGCAGCTCACGCTGATGAACCGGGAGATCCATCGGTCGAATCTGATCCAGGAGTACCGGATCGCCATGGAGCAGATGGACCGGACGATCGATGACCCGTCCTTGGCGGACGCCCGGAGCACGCTGGAGGGGGTGTCGAAGGAGCGGCGGCGTCAGTTGATCTTTGCCAATCGGCAGTACGGATCGCTGCTGCTGGCCCATCGCGTCGGGTCCCTCGAGTGGGGCGAACTCGTGGGTCATTTGAGAATCTTGTGTCGTAACTCCGTTTTCGCTGAGTACTGGGACCGTACCGAGGAGCATCGGCGAAGCCTTTTGGAAGGGTCGCTGGAATGCCGGGTGGGTAAAGTCGTCGACGGCATGCTGGAGGAACTGGCCGAAGACCCTGACGAATGGTGGGTCGTGGGCGACGTCGAGGAACCGCTATCTGGGTCGTCAGGATGACGAAGGCGTCACCCCGAAGGGGGGTGCACTCGACCGCCGGTGTGAAATAACGCCCCGCAGGGTGTAGTTGTGAACGTCGGCCGTCTCCAGGGGAGCCTTGATACTTTGAACCGGGCGTTCTGACGTCCGGATCATGAAAAGGCTCTCTTTGTGTCCAGCGAACACCTTGCCGTCAACATCGTCCGCCGCATCGGGGACCCTCCTCGGCTGAGGGGAAGCTACAGCAACGAAAGTTGCCCCGATCTCTTCGAGCTGAGCGACGGCAACTTCGCTGTGATCGGTACGGAAGCAACTGCCGCTCTGGACCCTCATCTCCCTCCGGACGCGGCCCGCGCCGAACATGAACGCATCGTGGTGATCACACGCGACACGCTCATCCGCGCCAAGAGAGACATTCCTGACGTGTGAGGGACACGGTGAAAAGTGCGACCGTGCGCCCCCTTTCCGCCTCTCACCCCGTCTTGTGCCGCACGGCAGGCTGAACGGACAGGGTGATTTCCTTCGCCGTGCGTCGGCCTGTCGTAACGGACGGCCGGGGCACGGCCTTGGCCCGGGGGGGCTTGGTCATGGCCGCACCCGATCAGGAAGCCTGTGTTCAGGAGCTTCTCCATGCCGCCGATCGTATGGCGGACGGACTGGCCAGAGTGGCGGAGGAGATGCGCCTGGCCAACAAGATTCGAGTTCGGGAACTGTTCGCCGAGCAGATGGACCGGTCGATCGACGACGCTGTGCTGGCCGCCGCTCTGAGCACCCTGAGAGACCTGCCCGCTCCCAAGCATCGCCAGATGCTGTTCGCCAACAAGCACTACTCGCTGCTCCTGCTCGCTTACGAGGCCAGGGAACTGGACCGCGGCGAACTCCTAGGGCACCTGAAAGTGCTGAGTCGGAACGCCGTGTTCGCCGAGTACTGGCAACTGACCTCGGAGCACCGGAAGTTACTGCCCTGGGAATCACTGGAAGCACGGACCGGCCGAGCCGTCGACGTCATCATGGATGAGCGGCTGGACGACCTGGAGGAATGGTGGGTCGTGGATTCGCGTGGTGAGTCCCGGTGACGCCACTGAGCTGAGGTACAGCGGCAGGAGGGGACCGGGGTGCCAAGCACACCCAGGCCCCCAAACGTTGCTCAGCCCACCACCGTCCAGGTATCCCCACCCGCCAACAACGCCCCCAGCTCCCCCTTCCCGTGCTGCACGATCGCTGAATCGAGCTGGTCCGACATCTGGGTGTCGTACACCGGGCGGTCGACCGAGCGGAGGACGCCGATCGGGGTGTGGTGGAGGGTGTCGGGGTCGGCCAGGCGGGACAGGGCGAAGGCTGTGGTGGGGGAGGGGGCGTGCGCGTCGTGGACCAGGATCTGCGACTCGTTCGACGGAGTCACCGTCACCACCTTCAGGTCACCCGTCGCCGGGTCGCGGACCACACCCTTCGCGAGGTCCGTGCCGAAGCGGATCGGCCGGCCGTGTTCCAGGCGGATCACCGCCTCCTCCGCCTGCTGTTTGTCCTTCAACGCCTCGAACGCGCCGTCGTTGAAGATGTTGCAGTTCTGGTAGATCTCGACCAGCGCGGTACCGGGGTGCGCGGCCGCCTCCCGCAGGACTGACGTGAGGTGTTTGCGGTCGGAGTCGACCGTACGGGCCACGAAGGACGCCTCCGCACCCAGAGCCAGTGAGACCGGGTTGAACGGCGCGTCCAGCGACCCCATCGGCGTCGACTTCGTGATCTTGCCGACCTCCGAGGTCGGTGAGTACTGGCCCTTCGTCAGGCCGTAGATCCGGTTGTTGAAGAGCAGGATCTTGAGGTTCACGTTCCGGCGCAGGGCGTGGATCAGGTGGTTCCCGCCGATCGACAGCGCGTCACCGTCACCCGTCACCACCCACACGCTCAAATCCCGCCGCGACGTCGCCAACCCCGTCGCGATCGCCGGCGCCCGGCCGTGAATCGAGTGCATGCCGTACGTGTTCATGTAGTACGGGAAGCGCGACGAGCAGCCGATGCCCGAGACGAAGACGATGTTCTCCTTGGCCAGTCCCAGCTCCGGCATGAAGCCCTGGACGGCCGCGAGGATCGCGTAGTCGCCGCAGCCGGGGCACCAGCGGACTTCCTGGTCGCTCTTGAAGTCCTTCATGCTCTGGCGCGCCTCGGCCTTGGGGACGAGCGAGAGTGCCTCGATCGTGCCCGTGCCTTCCGTGGACGTCTCAGCCATCGATGGCCTCCTTGAGAGCCGTGGCGAGCTGTTCGGCCTTGAACGGCATGCCGTTGACCTGGTTGTAGCTGTGCGCGTCGACCAGGTACTTCGCCCGGACCAGCGTGGCGAGCTGCCCGAGGTTCATCTCCGGGATGACGACCCGGTCGTACGCCTTCAGCACCGCGCCCAGGTTGCGCGGGAAGGGGTTGAGGTGGCGCAGATGCGCCTGCGCGATCGACTCGCCGGCCGTCCGCAGCCGTCGTACCGCCGCAGTGATGGGTCCGTACGTCGATCCCCAGCCCAGCACCAGGGTGCGCGCCTCGTGCGGGTCGTCGACCTCCAGATCGGGTACGTCGATGCCGTCGATCTTGGCCTGGCGGGTGCGGACCATGAAGTCGTGGTTGGCGGGGGCGTAGGAGATGTTGCCCGTGCCGTCCTCCTTCTCGATGCCGCCGATGCGGTGTTCGAGACCGGGGGTGCCGGGGATCGCCCAGGGGCGGGCGAGGGTCTGCGGGTCGCGCTTGTAGGGCCAGAAGACCTCGGTGCCGTCGTCCAGGGTGTGGTTCGGGCCCTGCGCGAACTGCACGGTCAGGTCCGGGAGTTCGTCGAGTTCGGGGATGCGCCAGGGCTCGGAGCCGTTGGCCAGGTAGCCGTCGGAGAGCAGCATCACCGGGGTGCGGTAGGTGAGCGCGATCCGGGCCGCCTCCAGCGCCGCGTCGAAGCAGTCGGCCGGGGTGCAAGGGGCCACGATCGGCACCGGCGCCTCGCCGTTGCGCCCGAACATCGCCTGGAGCAGGTCCGCCTGCTCGGTCTTGGTCGGCAGACCGGTGGACGGCCCGCCTCTCTGGATGTCGATGACGAGCAGGGGCAGTTCGAGGGAGACCGCGAGGCCGATGGTCTCCGACTTCAGCGCCACACCCGGGCCGGACGTGGTCGTCACCGCCAGGCTGCCGCCGAAGGCCGCGCCCAGGGCCGCGCCGATGCCCGCGATCTCGTCCTCGGCCTGGAAGGTCCGTACGCCGAAGTTCTTGTGCCTGCTCAGTTCGTGCAGGATGTCCGAGGCCGGGGTGATCGGGTACGAGCCCAGGAACAGCGGCAGGTCCGCCTGCTGGGACGCGGCGACCAGTCCGTAGGACAGGGCGAGGTTCCCGGAGATGTTGCGGTAGGTGCCGACCGGGAACGCGGTCGTCGCCGGGGCGATCTCGTAGGAGACGGCGAAGTCCTCGGTCGTCTCGCCGAAGTTCCAGCCCGCGCGGAAGGCGGCGAGGTTGGCCTCGGCGATCTCCGGCTTCTTCGCGAACTTGGCCCGCAGGAACTTCTCGGTGCCCTCGGTGGGCCGGTGGTACATCCACGACAAGAGGCCGAGCGCGAACATGTTCTTGCTGCGCTCGGCCTCTTTGCGACTGAGGTCGAAATCTTTCAGGGCCTCGACGGTCAGAGTGGTCAGGGGGACCGGATGAAGGCTGTAACCGTCGAGCGATCCATCCTCCAGCGGCGAGGCCGCGTACCCCACTTTCTGCATCGCCCGTTTGGTGAACTCGTCCGTGTTGACGATGATCTCCGCGCCGCGCGGCAGATCGGCGATGTTCGCTTTCAGGGCGGCCGGGTTCATGGCCACCAGGACGTTCGGCGCGTCGCCGGGCGTGAGGATGTCGTGGTCGGCGAAGTGCAGTTGGAAGGAGGAGACACCCGGGAGGGTTCCGGCAGGGGCGCGGATCTCGGCGGGGAAGTTCGGAAGGGTGGACAGGTCGTTGCCGAAGGTCGCCGTCTCGGAGGTGAAACGGTCACCGGTGAGCTGCATACCGTCACCGGAGTCCCCGGCGAAACGGATGATCACCCGGTCGAGGCGGCGGACGTCCTTCACGCCGGCCCCTTTGCGCTGCTCTCCCACGACGCTCGCGTCGGCCTGCTCCGCTGGGCTGCTGACCTGACTGGTCACTGAACTGGACCTCCTTCGAGGCGGCTGTTCGGGAGCGGCCCTCCCGCAGGCCATCCCAGGATCAACCCTACGACCGTTAGGGTCGCCTTCCCTCGGCCATTCGCATGATGGACATGGTTTTGAGACGATACGGCGCCCTGACTTGTCACGATTTACACGCCCCCCGGCGCTTCCGTTGAAGACGCTTCTCTGTGCGCTGCGGTTCTGGGTGCTCGTCTGGGTGCAGTCCGGGTGTCAGGCGGTCACGAGTTCAGGTACGTGAGGACGGCCAGCACCCGGCGGTGGTCCCCGTCGCTCTGCGACAGCCCCAGCTTCAGGAAGATGTTGCTGACGTGCTTCTCCACGGCGCCGTCGCTGACGACCAGCTGGCGGGCGACGGCGGAGTTGGTCCGCCCCTCGGCCATCAGTCCCAGCACCTCCCGCTCCCGCGGGGTGAGATTGGCGAGCACGTCCTGCTTCCGGCTGCGGCCGAGCAGCTGCGCGACCACCTCCGGGTCGAGCGCGGTGCCGCCGCGGGCGACCCGCACCACCGCGTCCACGAACTCCCGTACCTCCGCGACCCTGTCCTTGAGCAGATAGCCGACGCCGTGGCTGGAACCGGCCAGCAGTTCGGTGGCGTAACGCTCCTCCACGTACTGCGACAGAACGAGTACCCCGAGACCGGGATGAGCCTTCCTGAGTTGTACGGCGGCCCGGACCCCTTCGTCGGTGTGCGTCGGCGGCATCCGTACGTCCGCGACGACGACGTCGGGCAGCTCGCCCTGCGCGTCCAGCTCACCGATCGTCTTGATCAGCGCCTCGCCGTCCCCGACACCGGCGACGACGTCGTGCCCGCGGTCGGTCAACAGCCGGGTCAGCCCCTCCCGCAACAACACGGAATCCTCGGCGATGACCACCCGCACCCTGTCCTCCACGACTCTCGGCCCCCCAGCCCACCTCAGTCCACCCGTTGGACAGGTCCAGCATTCCAGCAATCGGGGGAGAGCGCGGGCGGGCGACGGGAAAATCGGGGTGGGGAAAGGGGGAAACAGGGGGAGGGCTCGGGTTTCAGGCCCGTGGGGCGGCGGGGTCGAAGGGGCGGCAGCCCCTGGGGAGGGGACGGGTAGGGGCGCCGGGGGCGAGAAAAGCTCCGGCACTCACGGACACCCCAGTCGCCCAGCCCCACCCTCACCCCACCCGCTCTCCCCGCCAAGGCAGCTCCGCCGTCACCCGCGTGGGCCCGCCCGCCGGTGAATCGACGACCAGGATCCCGTCCACCGCGTCGAGCCGCTCTGCCAGCCCGGCCAACCCCGAGCCACCCCCGGAGGCATCCGCGCCGCCCACCCCGTTGTCCACCACCTGCAGCATCAGCCGGTCCTCGACCCGCCACACATCCACCCCGGCCCACGTCGCCCGCGAGTGCTTGCTGATGTTCTGCAGCAGCTCCGAGACGGTGAAGTACGCGATCCCCTCGATCGCCGGCGCCGGCCGCTCCACCAGGTCGACCTCCACCTGCACCGGCACCGTGCAGCGCGAGGCGACCGACGAGAGCGCCGCGTCCAGCCCCCGGTCGGTCAGGACGGCCGGATGAATCCCCCGCGCCAGGTCCCGCAGCTCCTGCAACGCCGTCTTCACCTCACCGTGCGCGGAGTCCACCATCCGCGCCGCGGCCTCCGGGTCCTCCGCGAGCTTCTCCTTCGCGAGGCCCAGATCCATCGCCAGCGCCACCAGCCGGGCCTGCGCCCCGTCGTGCAGGTCGCGCTCGATCCGTCGTAGATCCGCCGCCGCCGTGTCGACCACGACCCCGCGGTCGGACTCCAGCTCGACCACCCGCGTGGCCAGCCTGGAGGGCCCGAGCAGGCCGTGCACCATCACCCGGTCGACCATGGTCAGCGCCCGTACGATCCACGGCGTGGCCAGCGTGAACAACAGCCCCACCAGCGCCGTCACGGTGATCTCGAACGGGTTGTCGAGATAGATGTGGTGGGTCTCGTCGCCGTACAGCTGAAGCCCGTCCTGACCGACGTACGCCGGGAAGACCCAGAACCACAGCGGATACGTCAGCAGCCCCCAGCCGTACGCCCAGAAGTTCACCGAGACGACGAACGAGAAGATCGCCCACGGCATGTGCAGGACCGAGTAGAGCAGTGAGCGCCAGGTCGTGCCGCTCTTGAGGACCGCCCCCATCCAGGCCCAGAAGCCGTGTCCCCGCATCCGCAGCGGCTCCGGATCGGCGACGTCCAGGCGGAGCAGTACCCGCGCCCGCGCCCGCTCCATCGCCCCGAGCCCCCGGCAGCCGGCCAGTCCGGCCGCCAGCAGCGGGATCCCGATGAAGGTCACGAGGAGCCCCACACCCAGGGAGACCATCGTGACGGCGTACGTGAACAGCAGGATCCCGATCGGCAGGCTCAGCAGCACATAGCCGAACTCCCGCCAGGTCCGCCCCGAGAACGGCGCCCGCAACCCGGCCGGCAGCCGGCGCCGGCGTTCACCGGAGAGGCCGAGCCCGCTGTCGTACCCGTAGCCCTGTCCGTAGTCCGTGGCCATCGACGTCGTCCTTCTCTCGTCCCGGAGGTCCGGAGTCCCGGAGCCATGTCGCTGTCGTATCGGGGTCGTACCGGTGTCGTATCTCCACCCTGCTCGGCCGCAGGTCCACGGGCCATGGAGGCCGTCGGCCTCTTGGTACGGGGGTTTTCCCCACCCCTTCCGGAGACCCGCCGCCTCCGCGTCTACGGCCTTCCCGGCGCCCGGTCCCGCCACGGCAGCTCCGCCGTCACCACGGTCGGGCCGCCCGGCGGGGAGTCGATGACGAACAGCCCGTCCACCGCGTCCAGCCGCTCCGCGAGCCCACGCATCCCGGTGCCGCCGTCGAGGTGCGCGCCGCCCCGGCCGTCGTCCCACACCTGGATGAGCAGCCGGTCGTCCGCCCGCCACACGTCCACCGAGGCCGAGCGCGCCCCGCTGTGCTTGCTGACGTTCTGCAGCAGCTCCGAGACGGTGAAGTAGGCGATGCCCTCGATCGCCGCCACCGGCCTCGCGTCCAGGTCGGCGGTCACCTTCACCGGCACCGTGCAGCGCGAGGCGACCGACGAGAGCGCCGCGTCGAGCCCGCGGTCGGTCAGGACCGCCGGGTGGATGCCCCGGGCCAGGTCCCGCAGCTCCTGGAGCGCCAGCTTCACCTCGCCGTGCGCCTCCGCGACCATCGCCTGCGCGTACTCCGGGTCCTCCAGGAGCTTCTCCTTCGCAAGACCGAGCCCCATCGCCAGATTGACCAGCCGGGCCTGCGCCCCGTCGTGCAGGTCACGCTCGATCCGCCGTAGATCCGCCGCCGCGGTGTCCACGACGACCCCCCGGTCCGATTCGAGTTCGGCGATACGGCGTTCCAGCTCGTCGGAGGGCGAGAGCAGACCGCGCACCATCGCCCGGTCCACGTTGGTGAGGCCCCGCGCGATGAACGGCAGCACCGGCCACAGGACGAAGAGCGAGGTCAGCGTGAGGGTGAAGGTGAAGACGCCCCACGGCAGCCGGATGAACTCGTACAGGATCGTCCGCCAGCCCACCGGGTCCTTCAGCCCCATCCACAGCTGGGCGAAGAAGCCGTGGTCGCCGGTGCGCCGCCACGGCAGCGGGCTCGGCTCGTCGATCCGCACCCCGAGCAGCCGCCGGGCCCGGCCGCGCTCCAGCTTGCCGAGCTGCCGGGCGCCCATCAGCCCGGCCGCGAGCAGCGGGAAGCCGATCACCGTGACGGTCAGCCAGGCGCCGGTGAACAGCACGGTCATGACGTAGGTGAAGCCGATCAGCGACACCGGGAGGTTCACCAGGAGATGCGCGATCTCCTTCCAGGTGTGCGCGCCGTAGGCGAGACGGGCCGGCGGCAGCCGCTCGCCGTCGGCCTTGCCGGTTCTCGGCACGAGGGTCGGGGACGGGTGACGTTCGGTCATATGGGCTAGCGTGCCGCGCGGGAGGGCGCCGCGCCATGAGGCGGGCCGCCGCGGTTTCCTGGGGAAAACCCCACCCCGGGCCGACGTACGGGTGGTGTCCGGCGTGCGTCCGCGTGTGGATCGGCCTGGCGTCCGGCCTTCGGCTGGCTTCCTTCCAGCTTCCGTCGGCCCTCCGTCGGCCTTCCGTCGGGCTTTCCTCCGGCTTTCGTCTGGTGACGGGCTGCTTACTGTCCCTTTATCAGGGCCTAGACTCCCGTGCGTACAGATCGTCGAACACTGGTGATCCGTGGGGTTCATTCCGTCGGGTTCACAGGGAGCGAGGGGCGGACGTGCCGGAACCGACCGTGGATCCGCGTGTGGATCCGACCGTCGTGGTCGCGGCGGACTACTTCCCGTCGTACTCGGTCGTGGGACTGCTCGCCGTCGTCGGCGTGCTCTTCGTCGCCGTAGCCTTCGGGGCGGGCCGGCTGCTGCGACCGGTGGTCCCCACCCCCGAGAAGCTCCTGACGTACGAGTGCGGAGTCGACCCCGTCGGCGAGGGCTGGGCCCACACCCAGGTCCGCTACTACGTCTACGCCTTCCTCTACGTCATCTTCGCCGTCGACTCGATCTTCCTGTTCCCCTGGGCCACGGTCTTCGCCGCCCCCGGCTACGGCGCGACCACGCTCGTGGAGATGTTCATCTTCCTGGGCTTCCTCGCCGTGGGGTTGCTGTACGCGTACAAGAAGGGTGTCCTGGCATGGACGTGACCCCCGCCGCCACGGGGCCCGTTCCGCTCCCGGAGCCGAAACGGCTGGGTGCCCTCGCCCGCCTCGCCCCCGAGCCGATGAAGGTCGTCCTCAACTGGGGCCGCCGCTACTCCCTCTGGGTCTTCAACTTCGGTCTCGCCTGCTGCGCGATCGAGTTCATCGCCGCGTCGATGGCCCGCCACGACTTCATCCGCCTCGGCGTGATCCCCTTCGCGCCGGGCCCCCGCCAGGCCGACCTGATGGTGGTCTCCGGCACGGTCACGGACAAGATGGCCCCCGCGGTCAAGCGCCTCTACGAGCAGATGCCGGAACCGAAGTACGTGATCTCCTTCGGTGCCTGCTCCAACTGCGGCGGCCCGTACTGGGACTCCTACTCGGTGACCAAGGGCGTCGATCAGATCATCCCGGTCGACGTCTACGTCCCCGGCTGCCCGCCCCGCCCCGAGGCCCTCCTCCAGGGCATCCTCAAACTCCAGGAGAAGATCGCCCGCGAGTCCCTGGGAGAGCGGTACGGGGTGACACGGCCTTCTGCGGCGGCGTTGCAGAGTGGGTTGGTGCGGGGGGCGAGGCCGGGGCTGGGGCCGGGGGCGAATGGGGCCGGGGGTGCCGGGGGCGGGGATGCGCGGGGGGCTGAGGGTGTCGCTGGTGGTGTCGAAGGTGATGGGGCCGCGAGGGAGCGTGCCGGTGACGGCAAGGTCGTTGCGGGAGATGGCGGCGTGGGCGGGGCGTCTGAAGGGGATGGCGGTGGGGGTACGGCTCCTGCGGGCGAACGGGGTGTGACGGGGACGGGTGCTCGGGCTGGGGCTGACGCCGCAACGACCGGCACTGGCGCCGGCGCGGGAACGGCCGGTGGCGGTACTGGGGCGGGCGCGGCCGGCACGGGCACCGGTGCTGGCGCTGATGCGGCGGGCACGGGTGGCGGCGATGCGGCGGGCACGGGCACCGGTACTGGTGTCGATGCGGCCGGCACCGGCACCGGCACCGATGCGGAGGCGGAGCGATGAGCGGGGTCGGCTGGCTGCCCGCCGATGTCGAGGAACTCTTCGGCCCGGACGCCTCGGCCGAGGAGTCCTACGAGGTCCTCACGGTCGACGTACCCTCCGCCTCCTGGATCACCGCCCTGGAGACCGCCCGCGACCACCTCGGCTGCACCTACTTCGACTGGCTGAGCGCGGTCGACGAACCCGGCACCGGCTTCCGCGTCGCCGCCCACGTGGCCGCCCTCTCCCCGGTACGGCGTCTCCTCCTGCGCACCACGATCACCCACGAGACCCCCACGCTGCCCACCGCCGTCGGCGTCTACGCGGGTGCCGCCTGGCACGAGCGCGAGACCCACGAGATGTTCGGCGTCGTCTTCGACGGCCACCCTTCCCTGGACCACCTCCTCCTCCCGGAAACCTTCGAAGGCCACCCCCTCCGCAAGGACTTCGTCCTCGCCGCCCGCGTCGCCAAGGCCTGGCCCGGCGCCAAGGAGCCCGGCGAGTCCGAACACGGCGGCCCCAAGCGCCGCCAGATGCTCCCCCCAGGAGTCCCCGACCCCAACGACTGGGGCCCCCTGAAGGGCCAACTCCCACCTGCCCCGACCCGCCCGGCCCGAGGCGCGGCCCGCCCCACCGGCGAACGCCCGCCCCGCCGCACCCGCACGGCATCGGCGGGCTCGGCGAGCCAGACCCCGCCCGCACCGACGAGCAACGAGCAGCCGTCTCCGGGCCCGGCCACCCCGGAGTCGCCAGGCCCGGCAGCTTCGGCACCTCCGGCAAGCCCGGCCGCTCCAGCAGGCCCGCGCCGTATGCGTTCAGCCGCGCAGGGCTCGGCCAGCCAGGCGCAGACTTCGGAGGCGGCGAACGCGGATCGTACGGATGTGAATGCGGGCACGCTGAACGCGGGCTCGGCAGACACGGATCCGGCGACTGCCGGGAAGCCGGCGAGCGCCGGGACATCGAAGACCGCCGGGGCGTCGGCGACCGCGGAGACGTCGACGACCGCAGAGGAGCTGGCAACCGCGGGGGGTCCGGCGACCCCCGAAGTGCAGGGGGCCGCAGGAGGTCCGGCGACCGCGAAGGCGTCGGCGATCGCAGCAGAGCAGGTAACCGCAGAGGAGCTGGCAACCGCGGGGGGTCCGGCGACCCCAGAAGAGCAGGGGGTCGCAGAAGGTCCGGCGACCGCGAAGGCGTCCGCGACCGTAGAAGCTCCGACGAGCGAGGTGGGCCCGGCGACGGGCGCGGGTCCGGTGAACGACGTGTCCCGAGCAGCGGATGCACCCCCGGCCTCTGGAGCGCCCCCGGCCACCGGCACACCCCCGTCCCCCGCGGATGCCTCCACGGCACAACGGCCAGGAACCGGTCCTGCCCCCGCCGGCCCCCGTCGCTCGCGCAGCGCCTCGGGAGGCTCGGCGAGCCAGCGGACCACACCCGACTCCGAGCCCTCGGCCGACGCCCCGGACAAGCCCACCACCCCACCGAAGACCCCCCGAAGCCCGGACGCCCCCTGGCACCACGCCCGCCCGGCCTTCGACACCCCGACCACCCGGCAGTCGCCCGCGCCCGGGAGTACCGAGCCCGCAGCGCAACCGGAGGACCGCGACGCACCCGCGGAGACGGGGAACCGGGACGTGCCGGAAACCTCGGGAGCCAGTGAGGTGCCGGAAGGCCCGGAAACGTCGGGACACCGTGAACCGCCAGCAGCGCCGGAGACTTCACCGGCACCGGAAGACTCCAACCGCCCTGCGCGCCCCCGAGCCGCAGGACGTCCCGAAGCCTCCGAACCCGCTCCCGCAGCCCCCGCCCCCGACGACCCCACTCCCGACAACCCCGCAGGAGGCCCGCAGTGAACGACGTGTTCGACGTCGCCCTGCGACTCCTGATCGTCTTCGTCGTCTTCCTCACCTTCCCCCTGATCATCGGCCAGACCGAGCACAAGGTCATGGCCCACATGCAGGGCCGTCTCGGCCCGATGTACGCCGGCGGCTTCCACGGCTGGGCCCAACTCGTCGCCGACGGCGTGAAGTTCGCCCAGAAAGAAGACGTCGTCCCCGCGGGCGCGGACCGCCGTGTCTTCCAACTCGCCCCCGCCGTCGCCCTCCTGCCCTACCTCCTCGTCCTCGTCGCCATCCCGATCGGCCCCGGCGAGGGCGCCGTCGGCGAGGTCGTCGACGCGGGTGTCTTCTTCGTCCTCGCCGTGATGGGCGTGGGCGTCCTCGGCTCTCTCATGGCCGGCTGGGCCTCCGCCAACAAGTTCTCCCTCCTCGGCGGCCTCCGCACCGCCGCTCAGCTCCTCGCCTACGAACTCCCGATGCTGCTCACCGCCGCCTCCGTGGCGATGGCGGCCGGAACCGTCTCCCTCCCCGGCATCCTCGACGCCTTCGAGTGGTGGTGGCTGCCCTGGCAGATCGTCGGCGCGATCGTCTTCTTCGTCGCCGGCCTCGCCGAACTCCAGCGACCTCCCTTTGACATGCCGGTCGCCGACTCGGAGATCATCTTCGGCGCCTACACCGAGTACACCGGCCTCCGTTTCGCTCTGTTCCTCCTCGCCGAGTACGCCGGAATCGTCGTCCTGTGCGGCCTGACCACCGTCCTCTTCCTGGGCGGCTGGCACGGCCCCTGGGGCGCCGACGGCCTCGGCTGGGTCTGGACCCTCCTCAAGACCGCCGTCCTCGCCTTCGTCGTGATCTGGCTCCGTGTGACCTATCCCCGCCTGCGCGAGGACCAGCTCCAGAAGCTCTCCTGGACCCTCCTCGTCCCCCTCTCCCTCGCCCAGATCGCCCTCACCGGCATCGTCAAGGTGGTGATCTCCTAGTGGCCGAGCGTTTCCCGCCCACCCGGCCCCGCATCCCCGGCTCCGGCCTCGCCAAGGGCCTGGCCGTCACCCTCCGCACGATGACGAAGAAGACCGTCACCGAGCAGTACCCCGACGCTCAGCCCGACCTCCCGCCCCGCACCCGCGGCGTGATCGGCCTGTTCGAGGAGAACTGCACGGTCTGCATGCTGTGCGCCCGCGAGTGCCCCGACTGGTGCATCTACATCGACTCCCACAAGGAGACCGTCCCGGCGGCACCCGGCGGCCGTGAGCGCAGCCGCAATGTCCTCGACCGCTTCGCCATCGACTTCTCCCTCTGTATGTACTGCGGTATCTGCATCGAGGTGTGTCCTTTCGACGCCCTGTTCTGGTCCCCCGAGTTCGAGTACGCCGAGACCGACATTCGCGACCTCACCCACGAGCGGGACAAACTCCGCGAGTGGATGTGGACCGTCCCGGCCCCGCCCGCCCTCGACCCCGGCGCGGAGGAACCGAAGGAGATCGCCGCCGCCCACAAGACCGCCGAGAAGCTGGTGGCGGCCCAGGCCGAACAGCAGGCCGGACAGCAGGTCGGGCAGCAGAGCGAATCACAGGCCGAGCCGCCCGCTGGACCCACCGCGTCCGGGGGGGCCACGTCATGACCCTCGCCGCAGCCGCCGCGACGCCGGTGCACGCCACGCTGACCGCGGTCGCCGCCGAGACGCACGGCTTTCTCTCCCCGACCGGTGTCGAGATCGCCTTCCTCCTCGTCGGCCTGGTCACCTTCGGCGCCGCGGTCGTCACCGTCACCACCAAGCAGCTGGTGCACGCCGCCCTCTGGCTGGTGGTCGCCCTCGGCGGCCTTGCCGTCGAATACCTGCTGCTCACCGCGGAGTTCATCGCATGGGTGCAGGTCCTCATCTATGTCGGTTCCGTGGTCGTCCTCCTTCTCTTCGGTCTGATGCTCACCAAGGCCCCGATCGGCCGGTCCCCGGACGCCGACTCCGGCAACCGCTGGGCCGCCCTTGCCGTGGCCGTCGCCGCGGCCGCCGCGCTGGTCTGGGTGGTCGCCGACGCCTTCCGAGCCACCTGGATCGATCTGGACGGTCCCGCCGCCGGCTCCACCGAGGCCACCGGCGCGAGCCTCTTCCAGAACTGGGTCCTCCCCTTCGAGGCCCTCTCCGTCCTGCTCCTCGCGGCACTGGTCGGCGCGATCGTCCTGTCCCGCAAGGCGAAGGCGGAGTCGAGCTCTCCCCCTCTGAACTCCCGAGCGGCGACCGGTAGTTCCCCATCCGCCCCGAATCCCCGTAATCACCCGATCGGGCGAAATGGGGCTGCTGAGGGAACCGGCTTGTCCGAGGGAGCAGGCTCGTCCAGGGGAACCGCCCCGGCCGAGGGAGCCGCCCCGGCCAAGGACTCCGACCCGGCCGAGCAGGAAGGCGCCCGCTGATGCACCTCGCCTATCCCGCCGTCCTCTCGGCCCTCCTCTTCTGCACCGGCCTGTACGGCGTCCTCGCCCGCCGCAACGCGATCCTCGTCCTGATGTCGGTCGAGCTGATGCTCAACGCCGTCAACCTGAACCTGGTCGCCTTCGACGTCTGGCTCAGCAGGGCAGCCGAGGAGACCCTGCACTCCGGCCAGGCCCTGACCCTGTTCACCATCGCCATCGCCGCCGCGGAGATCGGCATCGGCCTGGCGATCGTCCTCGCCGTGTACCGCAACCGCGGCACCGCCGACATCGACAAGCTCCGCGACTCGGCCGAGGCCCACGGCCCGGACGACACCGACGGATCCGACGACACCGACGGCTTCGACAGCTCCGACGGCGACGACCTCACCGCCGACCGGACCGGGAAGGCTGAGGCCACCGCGTGACCACGACCACCCTCGCCGTCCTCGTCCCCCTCCTGCCCTTCCTGGGCGCCGTCGCCGGGCTGCTCCTGGGCCGCACGGCCCCCGGCTTCGTCCGCCCGCTCGCCGTCCTGCCGACGCTCGCCGCCCTCGCGCTCGCCGCGGTGGTCGCCGTACGCCAGGGCGGGGACCAGGCGGTGAACGCCGCCACCGAACTCACCCCCACCGGCTCGGTCCCGGTCGAACTCGCCCTGCACATCGACGGCTTCGCCGCCCTCGTCGCCGTACTGGTCGCCTTCGTCACCA
Organism: Streptomyces sp. NPDC047072; assembly: GCF_040643855.1. NCBI lineage: Bacteria > Bacillati > Actinomycetota > Actinomycetes > Kitasatosporales > Streptomycetaceae > Streptomyces > Streptomyces sp. NPDC047072. Next base: position 17,093 of record NZ_JBEYVC010000113.1, read on the forward strand.
CCTGTGTGCAGGCCTACTCGACCGGCTATCTGCGCGACGACCCGCGCTACCCCTCCTACGCCGCGCTCGTCTCCCTGTTCACCTCCGCGATGCTGCTCGTCGTCTACTCCGGCGACCTGATCGTGCTGCTGGTCGGCTGGGAGGTCATGGGCATCTGCTCCTACTTCCTGGTCGGCCACTACTGGGAGACCCCGGAGGCGCGCGCCGCCTCCCTCAAGGCCTTCCTGGTGACCAAGCTCGGTGACGTCCCCTTCCTGATCGGCCTGTTCGCGCTGGCCACCGACGCCGGGTCGTTCCGGATCACGAAGGTCCTGGACGCCGTCGCGCACGGCGCCGTCGACCATCCGACCCTCGTCGGCGTGCTGCTCCTTGCGGGCGTCGCGGGCAAGTCGGCGCAGTTCCCGCTGCACACCTGGCTCCCCGACGCGATGGCGGGCCCGACCCCCGTCTCCGCCCTGATCCACGCGGCGACGATGGTCGCCGCCGGTGTCTACTTCATCGCGCGTCTCCTCCCGGTCTTCGAGGCCTCCCAGGCCGCGATGGTGGTCCTGGCCGTCATGGCCGCCGTCACGATGCTCGGCTCGGGTCTGGCCGCGCTCGCCCAGGACGACATCAAGCGCGTCCTCGCCTACTCGACGATCGGCCAGCTCGGCTACATGACCGGCGCCCTCGCCGTCGGCGACCGCGGCGCAGCCGTCTTCCACCTCCTGTCGCACGGCGCCTTCAAGGCGCTGCTGTTCCTCGGGGCCGGCGTGATCATCCATGCCGCCGGCACCAACTCGCTCGCCGCCATGTCCCGCATGCACGGTCTGCGCGACCGCATCCCGGACGCCTACTGGACGATGACCGTGGCGCTCCTCGCGCTCGCCGCGATCCCGCCCTTCAGCGGCTTCTTCTCCAAGGAGTCCGTCCTCGGCGCCGCCGAGCACGTCGCCACCGGCCACACCGAGCACGCCCCCGGCGCGGCGGGCTGGATCACCCTCGTGGCCGGTCTGCTCACCGCGGTCCTGACCGCCGCGTATGCCACCCGGCTGTGGCTGCTGGCCTTCCGCGGACGCGGCGCCGAGGTCCCGGACCACGGCCGCCAGCCACTGCCCATGACCGTGGTGCTGTGGGTGCTCGCCCTCCCCTCCCTCGCCCTCGGCGCGTTCGCCTACCGTGTGCTGCCCGACTGGTTCGACGGACGTGACCTGACCCCCACCCTCACCACGTCCGTCCTCGGCACGGGCCTCGCCCTGGTCGGCGGCGTCGTCACCTACGCCGCCTGGCGCCACACCAGCGCCCTCGCGGCCCGGGTCCCGATGGGCGCGGTCGCGGCCCATCCCGAGGGCGACGCCGGACTCGTCGAGGCCGAGGCCATCGCCACGCACGAGCCGGCCTACGGTGATGTGGCCGAGGCGCCCGACCCCGCGGACCCGGGCCGCCTCCTGCTCGGCCCGCTGCACCGCCACGCGGCCGCCGGCTTCCATCTCGACGCTGTGTACACGGCCCTCTTCGTCCGCCCGGCGCAGGCCGCGGCCACCCTGGTCCGGTTCCTGGACCGCGAGGTCGTCGAGACCTACGTACGCGGCGCGGGCGCGCTGCCCCGCTGGCTCGGCATCGCCGTACGGCGTGCCCAGACCGGCAATCTCCAGACCTATGTGAGCGCGCTGCTCGCCGGCACCGTCGTCCTCGCGGTCGCCGTCGTCCTCGTCGCCACGGGAGCGTGAGCAGGCGTGATCGATATCAACGAGTCCGTGATGCAGTTCCTTCTGGCGTTCGTCGTCGTCGGCCCGCTCATCGGTGCCGTCGCCGCTCTGCTGCCCGCCCCGCCCGGGCTGAAGGGGAAGTCACCGGAGCAGGCCGTACTGCGCCACGGCGTCACCGTGACCGGGGCGGTCCTCGTCGCCGCGATCGCCCTCGCGCTCGGCTTCGACCACGACCACCCGTCGAAGATGCAGGCCACCACCGACATCAGCTGGATCCCCGCACTCGACGTGCGCATCCACCTCGGCATCGACGGCATCTCCCTCCCCCTTCTGGTCCTGACCGCGCTGCTGACCTTCCTCTGCGCGCTCTACTCGTACTTCAAGACGCCCGCGGGCCCAACCCCGAAGGCCTTCGTCGCACTGGTGCTCGTCCTCGAGTCCGGCACCCTCGCGACCTTCGCCGTCCTCGATCTGCTGCTGTTCTTCCTCGCGTTCGAGACGGTGCTCATCCCGATGTACTTCCTCATCGCCCGCTGGGGCGGCGCGGGCCGGACCCGGGCCGCCTGGCGGTTCATCCTCTACACGCTGCTCGGTTCGGTCGTCATGCTGCTCGGCCTGCTCCTGATCGGGATCAAGGCGGGCACGTTCGACATGGTGGCACTCGCCACTGACAACGGCCGGTCGCTGACCACATCCGTGCAGGTCATCGCCGTTCTGGCGATCGGGATCGGGCTCGCCGTCAAGACCCCGATGTGGCCGCTGCACAGCTGGCTGCCCGACGCCCACACCGCAGCCCCGACCGTCGGCTCGGTCCTGCTGGCCGGCGTCCTGCTGAAGATGGGCACGTACGGGTTCGTCCGGATCCTGCTGCCGATCGCCCCCGACGGCTTCCGGGACTTCGCGCCCTACCTCGCCGCGTTCGGCGTCGTCGGGATCATCTACGGATCCCTGGCCTGCCTCGCCCTCGCCAAACAGGGCGCGAAGGGCGACCTCAAGCGCCTGATCGCCTACTCCTCCGTCGGCCACATGGGCTTCGTCCTGCTCGGCATCGCGACGATGACGCCGACCGGTGTGAACGGCGCCCTGTTCGCCAACATCGCCCACGGCCTCATCACCGGCCTGCTCTTCTTCCTGGTGGGCGCCCTGAAGGACCGCACCGGCACCACCGACCTGGACGCCCTCGCCGAGGAGACCGGAGCCGCGCTCTACGGCAAGGCCCCGCGCCTGGGCGGACTGCTCGCCTTCGGCGCGGTCGCCTCGCTCGGCCTGCCGGGGCTGGCCGGTTTCTGGGGCGAGATGCTGGCGCTGTTCGGCGCGTTCAAGCCCGCCGCCGACCTGAGCCGCCCCGCCTTCCTCACGTTCATGGCCATCGGCGCCTTCGGCACCCTGCTGACGGCCGCGTACATGCTCGTCGTGGTCCGCCGCGTCTGCATGGGCGCCGTACCGCAGGACGCCCCTCGGCTCGCCGACGTCCACTCGTACGAGTTCGCGGCCTGGACGCCGCTCGTCGCCCTCACCGTCGTCGCGGGGCTGTGGCCGAAGGCCCTCCTGGGCCTCACCGACCCGGCCGTGCAGCAGCTCCTCGCAGGAGGCACCCGATGAGCGCCCTGGCCTCCACGGCCGACCCGCTGACCTTCGCAGCCCACGCGCCGGCCGCCGCGGTCCAGCCCTTCGCCGCGAACCTCGTCCAGTCCGTCGACTGGCTCGCCATCGCACCGCCCACCCTCACCGCGGTCGTCGGTCTCGTCGTCCTCGTCGCCGACCTCTTCGTCGCGGACGCCAAGAAGGCGCTGCTCGGCTGGCTCTCGGTTGCGGGCCTGGCCGCATCCGGGCTTCTCCTGCTGCCGCTCCTGGACGGCGACCGCAGTACCTTCTGCCTGACCGGCGACACACACGTGTGCAGCTACACGGCGGACCGCTTCACCCTCGTCGTCCAGTTCCTCGTCCTCGGCGGCGCCCTCCTCGCGGCCCTCCTGTCGGTCACCCTCCTCAAGGACGCCGACAAGAGACTCCCCGAAGGGGAGTACTGGTTCCTGCTGCTCTCGTCCGCCGCCGGAGCCGCCCTGCTGCCCGCCTCCCGCGACCTGGCCACCCTGATCGTCGCCCTGGAGGTCGCCTCCCTGCCCGCCTTCGCCCTGGTGGGCATCCGGCAGGGCGACAGGAAGTCCTCCGAGGCGGCCCTGAAGTTCTTCCTGTCCTCGGTCACCGCGACCGCGGTCAGCCTCCTCGGCATCAGCTTCGTGTACGCCTCCACGGGCACCCTCTACCTCACCCAGGTCGCCGAGCGGATCCAGCACGTCGACGGGCAACTGCACACCCTTGCGCAGACCGGAGTCGTCCTCACCCTCATCGGCTTCGCCTTCAAGACCGCCGCCGTGCCCTTCCACTTCTGGGTGCCCGACACCTACGTAGGAGCCCCGCTCCCGATCGCCGCCTATCTGTCGGTCGTCGGCAAGGCCGTCGGCTTCTCGGGCCTGATCCTCGTCACGGTCGTCGCCCTTCCGTCGTACGCCGACGTCTGGGGCCCGGCGCTCGCCGCGCTCGCGGCGCTCACCATGACCGTCGGCAATGTCGGCGCCCTGCGACAGCAGGCCACGCGCGCGTACAGCGCCGTACGGCTGCTCGCCTGGTCCTCCGTCGGCCAGGCCGGGTACCTCCTGGTCCCGATCGCCGCGGCCGCGTACTCCGACGACGCCGAGCACTCCGTGGGCTCGACGGTCGCTTACGCCCTCATGTACGCGGCCGTGAACCTCGGCGCGTTCGCCGTGGCCGCGCTGGTGGGCCGCACGAAGGCCGCGAACCGGCTCGCGGACTACCGGGGCCTCTATGCGAGCAACCCCGTCGCCGCGCTCCTCCTGGCCTTCTTCCTGCTCTGCCTGGCCGGGCTGCCCCCGGGCATCATCGGCCTGTTCGCCAAGGTGACCGTCTTCTCCGCGGCCGTGGACGCCGGCCTCGGCTGGCTCGCGGTGGTCATGGCCGTCAACGTCGTGATCGCGCTGTTCTACTACCTCCAATGGACGGCCCTGCTGTTCCGCGCCCCCGAGGGCGAACCCGCCGTCCACCGCCTCCCCGCGCCCCTCACCGCCGCGCTCGCCCTCACCGGCGTCGTCGGCGTCGCCCTCTCGGGTGCACCCCAGCTCGTCCTGCGTTTCGCCGACACCGGACTGTTCTGAGGCGGCACCGGGTTGTTCTGAAGCGGTACCGGGTTTGTTCTGAGCCGACGTAGGGCCGTTCCGAGCCGTCACCCGGACGGCTCACGCATGGCGCGGTACGCACAAGGGAACTAGTGACCTTCGCCTGGCGTTGAGCAGGACAGAAGGGTCCACTGGACATCGGAGATCAGCAAGCAAAGGGTTCCCCTGCTGCACAACTTGGAGGGAGTACCGTGCACCGCCGGCACAACGGGCTCAGGACGGCAGTACTCCTCGGGGGACTGTCCGCACTCATCATCGTCATCGGCAGCTTCTTCGGCCGCATGGGGCTGGTCGTCGCCGTCCTGATCGCCGTGGGCACCAACGCGTACGCGTACTGGAACAGCGACAAGCTGGCTCTACGCGCGATGCGCGCCCGCCCGGTCAGCGAGTTCGAGGCCCCGGCGCTCTACCGCATGGTCCGCGAGCTCTCCACCCAGGCCCGCCAGCCCATGCCCCGCCTGTACATCTCGCCGACGGAGGCACCCAACGCCTTCGCGACCGGCCGCAACCCCCGCAATGCCGCCGTGTGCTGCACCGACGGCATCCTGCGCCTCCTGGACGAGCGCGAGCTGAGGGGGGTCATCGGCCATGAGCTGAGCCATGTCTACAACCGCGACATCCTCATCTCCTCGGTCGCCGGCGCCCTCGCCTCCGTGATCATGTTCCTGGTCAACTTCGCCTGGCTGATCCCGATCGGCCGCTCCGACGACGATGACGGCCCGGGGCTCCTCGGCATGCTGATGATCATGCTCCTGGGGCCGCTCGCCGCCACCCTGATCCAGCTGGCCATCAGCCGCTCCAGGGAGTACGAGGCGGACGCGTCCGGCGCGCAGCTCACCGGTGACCCGCTCGCGCTCGCCAGCGCCCTGCGCAAGCTCGAAACGGGCACCAAGCAGCTGCCGTTGCCCCCCGAGCCGCGCATCGAGACCGCGAGCCACATGATGATCGCGAACCCCTTCCGCCCGGGCCAGGGACTCTCCAAGATGTTCTCGACACACCCGCCGATGGCGGAGCGCATCGCACGGCTCGAGAAGATGGCAGGTCGCCCCCAGTGAAAACCATCCTGAACCTCATATGGCTCGTCCTGAGCGGTTTCTGGCTGTTCCTCGGTTACCTGGCCGCGGGCGTCATCCTCTGCATCACCGTCATCGGCATCCCGTTCGGGATCGCCGCCTTCCGCATCGGCGTCTACGCCCTGTGGCCCTTCGGGTACACCACGGTCGAGCGCCGCGACGCCGGAGCCCCCTCCTGCGTCGGCAACGTCCTGTGGCTGGTCCTCGCCGGCTGGTGGCTGGCCCTCGGCCACATCGTCACCGGCCTCGTCCTGTGCGTGACGATCATCGGCATCCCGTTCGGCATCGCCAACTTCAAGCTGATCCCCGTCTCCCTGTTCCCACTGGGCCGCGAAATCGTCTCGACGGACGAGCCGTTCGCGGCACGCTGACGGACAGGCGTATCTGGACGGCAGCGAGCCCGTCCTCGACGAACTCCTCGCCTTTCTCGCCGAGAAGCTCGTCGGCGTCTGCCTCGCCTGAGCCGGAGTTATCCACAACGTCGGGGTTGTCCACAGGGCTGCCCGACTGTCAGTGCCGACCTGCATCATGAATTCATGACCGAGAGCGAGCAGTTGCTGACGCGGGTGGCGGCCAAGGCCCGCAACACCCGCCCGTGGGGCTGGACTTCCCTCCCCGAGCCGGTGGACGCGACCACGCTGGCCCGCGCCGAGGCCATGCTGGGCTTCCGTCTGCCGCCGCTGCTCGCCGACCTGTACCTGCGGATAGGGGACGGTGGATTCGGCCCGGAGTACGGTCTGTTGCCCCTGCTCGACAGCCCTCCGGCCGGAGAGCCCGCCGCCGTCGTGCAGTACCTCGCCAACCGCAAGAGCGGCCTCAAGGACCCCGACTGGCCCTGGCCCGAGGGCGTCCTGCCGATATCCCACTGGGGCTGCGCGATGTACGCGTGTGTGGACTGCCGCAGCCCCCAGGCAACGGTCCTGCTCTTCGAGCCGAACGCCCACGACTGCGAGCACGCCTGGTACGTGGACGCGCCCGCCCTCACGGACTGGCTGCACGCGTGGGTCGAGGGCACGGGCTGGTACGAGGAGACGAACGAAGACCAGGACATGACCCCTTGGACCGAGTTCCGCATACGCACCGCACCCCCGGCGCAGGCATCCTGACGGGCCGTCTCACCCGAGGCGCACCGTCCCTCCAGGCGGCGGATCTACCCCGCCCTCACCCGCTTCCGCACCCCATAGGCGACCACCCCGACGACCAGTACCCCCGCCCCCGCGACCACCGAAGCCCCTGGCAGCGCGAACGCCAGTACCACGCATCCGAGGAGCCCCACCGCCGGCACCGCCCGTGCCGTCGGAGCCGGATCCAGGGTCCAGGCGGACGCGTTGGCCACCGCGTAGTACGCCAGCACACCGAAGGAGGAGAACCCGATCGCGCCCCGCACATCCACCGTGGCGGCGAGGAGCGCGACCACCGCGCCCACGGCCAGCTCGGCCCGGTGCGGCACCTGGAAGCGCGGGTGCACCGCGGACAGCGCGCCCGGCAGATGACGGTCCCGGGCCATGGCCAGCGTCGTCCGTGAGACACCCAGGATCAGCGCGAGCAGTGACCCGAGCGCGGCGATCGCGGCGCCCACCCGCACCACCGGCACGAGCCCCGGCACCCCGGCCGCCCGTACCGCGTCGGACAGCGGAGCCGCCGCGTGCCCCAGCGCAGCGGAACCCAGCACGGAAAGGACGGCCACCGCCACACACGCGTACACCGCCAGCGTGATGCCCAGGGCGAGGGGGATCGCGCGGGGGATGGTGCGCGCGGGATCGCGTACCTCCTCGCCGAGGGTCGCGATGCGCGCGTAGCCCGCGAACGCGAAGAACAGCAGGGCGCCCGCCTGGAGGACCCCGCCCACACCACCGGACGTCCCGATGTCCAGCCGCCCGGCGTCGGACTCCCCGGACCCCAGACACACGACCACGACGGAAGCGAGGACAGCGAGGACCACGGCCACGATCGCCCGGGTCAGCCAGGCGGACTTCTGGATCCCGCCGTAGTTCACCGCGGTGAGCGCCACGACCGCCGCGACGGCCACGGCATGGGCCTGCCCCGGCCAGACGTACGCCCCCACGGTCAGGGCCATCGCCGCACAGGAGGCCGTCTTGCCGACCACGAACGACCAGCCCGCGAGATAACCCCAGAACGGCCCGAGCCGTTCCCGTCCGTACACGTACGTGCCGCCGGAGGCCGGATACCGGGCGGCCAGCCGCGCGGAGGAGGTGGCATTGCAGTAGGCGACCACGGCGGCCGCGGCCAGCCCGAGCAGCAGTCCGGACCCGGCCGCGCGGGCCGCGGGGCCGAGGGCGGCGAAGATCCCGGCGCCGATCATCGAGCCGAGCCCGATGACGACGGCGTCGCCCACACCGAGAGTGCGCCGCAGTCCGGCACCGGAGGAGGTCATGGGCGGCACCCTACTGATCCGTGCAACCGGCAGACGTAGCCCTGACGTCCTCTTTCCCAACAGGACGCGAACACCCGCGCGGCGAGCGTGTGTGCGGGGCGCGCGGGCACGGCGTACGACCCAGGCGCACCAGTGCGCGCACAGCGGACCGGGACCGAGATCACAGGGCCGGAACAGTGCAGACACAGCGCGGAAGGGCAGGTTCAGGGCATGAGCATCATCGGCTGGATCATTCTCGGGCTGTTGGCCGGCGCCATCGCCAAGTTCCTGCTGCCGGGCCGCGACCCGGGCGGCTTCATCGGCACGACCCTCATCGGGGTCGCGGGCGCGTTCATCGGCGGCTGGATCTCGGCCCGCTGGCTGGACCACCCGATCTCCAAGAGCTTCTACGACGGCGCCACCTGGGCCGCCGCGATCGGCGGTTCGCTCGTCCTCCTGATCGGCTACCGCATCCTGTTCGGCAACTCGCGCGACTGAGCACACCCCCGGACCGCAGCCAGCAGGCGAGAAGGGTGGGCACCCGCCAGGTGCCCACCCTTCCTCGTGGCGCGGTAAGTCAGCGGCTCACCGGTAGTTCACGAACTGGATCGCGAAGTCGAAGTCCTTGCCCTTGAGCAGGGCGATGATGGACTGCAGGTCGTCACGGCTCTTCGAGCTGACCCGCAGCTCGTCGCCCTGCACCTGGGCCTTCACACCCTTGGGACCCTCGTCGCGGATGATCTTCGCCACCTTCTTCGCGTTGTCCTGGGAGATGCCCTCCTCGATGGAGGCGAAGATCTTGTACTCCTTGCCGGAGAGCTGCGGCTCGCCCGCGTCGAGCGCCTTCAGGGAGATCCCACGCTTGATCAGCTTGGACTGGAAGACGTCGAGGACGGCGTTGACCCGGTCCTCGGAGTTCGCCTCCATCAGGATCTTGTCGCCGGACCACGAGATCGAGGCACCCACGCCCTTGAAGTCGTAGCGCTGCGAGATCTCCTTGGCGGCCTGGTTGAGGGCGTTGTCGACCTCCTGCCGCTCGACCTTCGAGACGATGTCGAAACTGGAGTCGGCCATGTCCTGTGGCTCCTTGTATCGGGGTGCGTGTGGGCGTGCGTACGGACGCGTATCGGCGTGCGTGGGGGCGGGCGCCGAGCCCGGCGGGGACCCGGGCCGCATCCGCCCAAGCCTAGCCACCCCACGCCTCCCGGGCGCAGATCAATCGGGTGGCGGAGCACCCCCGCGTATCGGGTATTGTTTACGTCGTTGCCACGGAGCACCGCCGAAAAGCGGTTCGAAGGGCAGCGACCCCCGGCGGTGTGCCCGAGCGGCCAAAGGGAGCAGACTGTAAATCTGCCGGCTCAGCCTTCCCAGGTTCGAATCCTGGCGCCGCCACGCTGAGAAAGAGACCCCCTCCGTACTGCGGAAACGCAGCGCGGAGGGGGTCTCTTCATGCGTGCCGACGCTCACGACCCGGTGGGGTGATGTGTGTCACCGGTCGACCCCGAAGTGGTCGACCCCGAAGGGACGTCAGGACACCTTTTCGTGCTCCTCCCGCAGCGCCGAGCGCATGAAGCGGAAGCGGTCCATCGCGCGGCGGCGCATCCAGACGATCCAGCAGCAGAAGCCGACCGTGAAGAGCGCGAAGACGAGCGGGAAGACCCACGAGCCGGTGGCCACTCCGAGGACGAGCAGCGCGGCCGCGATCAGGCCCATGAAGCCCAGCCAGTACGGCAGCAGGCGGCCCTTGCGTTCCATCAGCCCCAGCTGGTCGTCGACGAGCCGTCGCATGGCCGCCCGTTCCCCGGGCTCGCTCGGCACCTCGCGACGCCGGACCTTGCGGCCGAGTTCGACGAGTCCACCCGCGTCGGTGCCCGCCACGCGGAGGGCCCTGCGACGCTGCACGACGACGAACGCGAGAGCGACGGCGGTGTAGAGCAGCGCCTGGAACACCCACAGGGCCGGATGGGAGTCCCGCCGGATCAGGGCGTTCACCCCCACACCCAGAAGAAAGATCACGACCGCCTGGGCGGTCAGACTGCGGTCGAGCCAGCGCTTTAAGGAGCGCACGGCACGTACCTCCTCGGAATCGACGGATACCGCTGTCGTTTCCGAATACCCCTTCGAATGCGGCCCATTGGCGCTACGGCACGACAACCCCTCTCGCAGCAGGCCCTCGACTACTCGCCGGTGTGGGCCAGTTCGATGTCGTGGTCGTCCGTCCCGGCGCCTGAGACGGTCACCGCGGCCGCGCGCGGCGGGTAGCCCGTCGCGATGACCGTGTACGCGCCGCCGTCGAGGTCGGAGAAGGCGTACGCGCCGTCGTGGCCGGTCGTGGTCGTGGCGACGACGTTGCCCGCCGCGTCCACCAGGGTGACCAGGGCGTCGCCGAGCGGGGCGCCCGAGCCGCGCACCGTGCCCCGCACATGGGCCCCGGGCCGCAGCTCGACCTGGACCCGGGTGGTCCCCGTGCCGCCGATCTCGACGGGCAGGGCCAGCGGCCGGTGCTTGGGGGAGCTGACCGCGAGGGTCACCGTCCCGGGCACCAGGTCGGCCACGGTGAACTCGCCCAGGGCGTCGGTGCGTCCGGTGGCCAGCACCTCGCCGCGCACGTCGGTCACGACGACCACCGCGTCCGCGACCGGCGCCCCGCTCTCCGCGGACACCACGACACCGGCGAGCCCGCTGGTGCCGCTCAGGAGGACGTCGTAGCCGAGGGGTGACTCGTCGGCGACGACGATCGTCGAGGCCTGCGGCTGGAAACCGTCGGCGGCGGCGATCAGGACGTACGAACCGGGGGCGGGCGCGGCGACGGCGTACGTGCCGTCCCGGTCCGCGACCGACCGTCCCAACTGCTTTCCGCCGAGCGAGATCAGCGTCACGGCCGCCCCGGCCACCGGCACCCGCTCGGCCCCGAGCACATGTCCGCCCACCGGGATCCCGGCCGGCTCACCGACGGCGGGCACCTTCGTCGTCGTAGAGAGAGTCGTAGAGAGAACGGAATCGAGGTCGGAGGCGGTTCCGGCGGAAGCCGCGGATGTCGTACGACCGGACGGAGCCGCCACCCCGGCCGGTGCCGGAGTCGACACAGCCGCGCCACCCGTCGCTCCCGAAACGTCCAACGTCTTCGAAGCACCGTCGGTTCCCGAAACCGCACCTTCCCGCCGCGGAATGAACGCGGCGAGCGCGAACGCCAGCAGTGCCGCCCCGCCGCCGATCGCCAGGACGGTCTTGAAGCCGTTCTCGGACGGGAGGGCCACCGGGCCGAGGTTCGTCGTCATCTGGGCGAGGATCACGCCCGCGACGGCGCTCGCGACGGACGTGCCGATGGACCGCATCAGGGTGTTGAGGCTGTTCGCCGCGCCCGTCTGGGACGGCGGGACCGCGCCCATGATGAGCGCCGGCATCGCGCCGTAGGTGAAGCCGATGCCGGAGCCGATCACACAGGAGACCAGCACGAACTGCCAGACCTCGGTCATCAGCAGGATCTGCAGGCCGTAACCGGCCGCCACGATCAGCGCGCCCAGCATCAGGCTCACCTTCGGGCCCTTGGCTTTCGACAGGGCCGCGGAGACCGGCGCGATCGCCATCATCACCAGGCCCGAAGGGGCCATGACCAGACCGGCCGTCAGCAGGGACTTGCCCAGGCCGTAGCCGGTCGCCTCAGGCAACTGCAGGAGCTGCGGAAGGACGAGGGACATCGCGAACATGCCGAAACCGAGCGCGATGGAGGCGAGGTTGGTGAACAGGACCTGGCGGCGCGCGGTGGTGCGCAGGTCGACCAGCGGCTGCTCGATCCGCAGCTCCCACCAGCCCCAGACCAGCAGGACCACGACGGCGGCCGCGAACAGGCCGAGGATCGTGCCGCTGCCCCAGCCCCAGTCGCCGCCCTTGGAGATCGCGAGCAGCAGGCAGACCAGGCCGGCCGCCATGCCGATCCCGCCGACGAGGTCGAAGCGGCCGCCGGTGCGGACCTTGGACTCGGGAATCAGGAGCAGCACCAGCAGCAGGGCCACGACCCCCAGGGCGCCGGAGCTCCAGAACAGGACGTGCCAGTCGAAGTTGTCGGCGATCAGCGCGGCCGCGGGCAGGCCCAGCGCGGCGCCGACGCCGAGGGAGGCGCTCATCATGGCGGTGGCGCTGCCGAGCCGTTCGGCGGGCAGTTCGTCGCGCATGATGCTGATGCCGAGCGGGATCACGCCACCGGCCATGCCCTGGAGCACGCGGCCGACGATCATCGGCGTGAGTGAGTCGCTGAGCGCGGCCGTGACCGAACCGGCCACCAGGAGGAGCAGGCTGGTCAGGAGCATGCGGCGCTTGCCGTACATGTCGCCGAGCCGGCCCATCATCGGGACCGCGACGGCGGCGGCGAGCAGGGTGGCGGTGACGGCCCAGGCGGTGTCCGAGGCCGGGGCGTTCAGGAGCTTGGGCAGCTCCGGGACGATCGGGATGACGAGGGTCTGCATCAGCGAGACGACGATCCCGCCGAAGGCCAGCACCGCCACGACGACACCGGCGCGCGATGCCGCGACCTCGGTGTCTCCGGGGGGCTCCTCGGCGGGCCGGGAGAGTGCATGGGACATGGGTCGGGCCTCCGTGTGGGCGTCGGGTACCGCGCGACCCTCCCAAGCTAAGTCAGTTGATTGACTTAAGCAAGCATGGTCGGATTCTGTGTGGCCCGGGTGAAGGGGGAGTGCGCGCGGTGGCGCACTCCCCGGCGCGGGCACACTGACTGCATGTCCAGTCGCCGCAGGCTCTGCCCCGAATGCCGTCGCGAGATCGCCGTCGTCGCCGGACGCTTCGCCCGGCACGACCCGCCCGGAGCGCGCGAGCGAGGCCAGATGGTCTCCTGTCCCGGTTCCCGCAGACAGGCGGAACTCGGAGCGGCCCAGCCGTCGTTGGACGGGTACGCAGTCCCCGTCGTACCCGGCCAGCTGCCCCTGTTCTGATCAGTTGCCCGCGATCGACTTCACCGCCACCGAGACCGGGACCGACCCGCTCACCAGCTCCAGCGTGAGCCCCGCCGTCGCCGGGGTGTCCAGCAACTCCGCGATGACCGCGGCCACGTCGTCGCGGGGGACCGGGCCGCGGCCGGTGTGGGCCTCCAGGCGGACGAGGCCCTTGCCGGCGTCGTCCGTCAGGGCCCCGGGGCGCAGGATCGTCCACTCCAGGGCGTCCAGACCGGTCACATAGGCGTCGGCCTCGCCCTTGGCGCGCTGGTACACGTCGAAGATCTCGTCGCCCTCGTGGTGCGGATCGGCGCCCATCGAGGAGACGACCACGAAGCGGCGTACGCCTGCTTGGACGGCTGCGTCGGCGAACAGTACGGCGGCGGCCTTGTCGACGGTCTCCTTGCGGGCCGCGCCGCTGCCGGGGCCTGCGCCGGCGGCGAAGACGGCTGCGTCGACGCCCTGGAGGCGGGCGGCGACCTCCTCGATGGAGGCCGACTCCAGGTCCAGCAGGATCGGTTCGGCGCCGGTTTCCCGTAGGTCGTCGGCCTGTTCTGCGCGGCGGATGATGCCCGCGACTTCGTCTCCGCGTGCGGCGAGGAGGCGCTCCAGCCGCAGTGCGATCTGACCGTGTCCACCTGCGATGACTATGCGCATGACTTCGACCGTACGCCCCAGGGGGTGCCGGGTCATGTCGGTGGGCGGGTGCGGGTCCGTGGGGGCTGGTCGCGCAGTTCCCCGCGCCCCTGGCAGGTTGCAGTCACCTGCGCTATGACAATTCCCTCCTGTCCTGCCTCGGCAGGCCCAACTCCGCCGCTGCCGCCGAGTTGCAGTACTCGCGGACCGCGCTCGTGCGTGCCACCACGCGCCCCCGGTGCACCACGATGCGGCTGTACGCGAGGGAGAGGGCGCCGGCGAGGTGGTCGCCGCGTACCGCGAGCAACTCGGCCGGGAATCCCGCCTCCACGCGGACCTCGGGGAGGCCGAGGACGGTCCGCGCGGAGGTGCTCACCGCGGTGTAGGCGTTCTCGGGGGACAGGCCGTGGCGGGAGGCGAGGAGGTACGCGGCCTCCAACGGGTCGCCGCGGCCCACGGGGTTGGACACGTCCCGCAGCGCGCCGCTGCCGGCGGCCACCCGGACCCCGGCCGCGCGCAGCAGCCGTACCGGAGCCGTGCCCCGCCGGTCCGTGGCCCCGCAGCCGCCCTGCGGCAGGCAGACCACGGCCACGCCCGCCGCCGCGAGCTGGTCGGCGGTGCGCGTGACCACGTCGGCGGGCAGCCGGTCCAGGCCCGCGCAGGGGCCGAGCGTCACGCCGGGGCGCAGGCCGCCGGCCATGGCGGCGAGCCGGGACAGGCGCGCCGGATCGGCGGCGTCGGTGTGCAGGTCGACCGGGCAGCCGTGCTCGGAGGCGACCTCCAGGACCGCCTCCACATAGCCCGTCGGATCGGGGTCGAGGTCGGGACAGCCGCCCACCACGGAGGCGCCCATCTTCAGCGCGTCCCGCAGCACCGCGAGTCCCTCGGCCCCGGCCACCCCGGTCAGCACCCGCGGCATCGCCACCGCCGTCAGCTCGGTGAGCCCGCGCAGCGAGCGCCGGGCCTGGAGCACCGCGGCCAGCGAGCCCAGGCCCTGGACGTCGCCCACGCGCACGTGCGCCCTGAGCGCGGTCGCGCCGTGCCCGAGCTGGAGCAGGGCGGCCTCGGTGGCCCGGCGCTGGACGTCCTTGGGGTCGTGGCAGACCGGGCCGGGGCTGTCGGCGGACAGGGCGGTGTCGCCGTGGGCGTGCGGCTCGGCCGGGGCCGGCAGGAGCAGATAGCCGCCGAGGTCCACGCGTGCGCCACGCGCGCGCGTGCCGTCGGCCGCCAGGGAACCGGCGGTGCCGACCGCCTCGATGCGCCCGCCGCCCAGCCGTACGTCCACGGTCCGGCCGTCGGTCAGCCGTGCCCCGCACAGGAGGAGCCCGGTCCCCTCGGGCTGCCCCGAGGAGGCGCCCGACGAGCCCGATGAGGAGGAGTGGTGCGGCTGCGGCTGGCTGTCGGGCATCGCGCTCCAGGGGCTCGGGGCTGCGCAGGCTCGGGACCGAGTAACACGGCGCAAGATCACTCAGAGTGAGTCGAGCCTAGGGCGGCGATCAGTCCGTCACGGGGAGGAGCGCAATAGTCGTACCGGTGTGGTCCGTCGGGCGGGAGGGGCCGTCGAGGGCCCTGGGAAGCCCGCCGATCAAGGCAGGACGGGCGGTGCGAAACGGATTTGGGTGAACGGCTGCCGAGCGTGTAATGTCTTCATCGCTCGCCCCAATAGCTCAGTCGGTAGAGCGTCTCCATGGTAAGGAGAAGGTCTACGGTTCGATTCCGTATTGGGGCTCTGGTGTGAAAGGTTCCCGTCGCGAGGCGGGAACCGATCGCATCACAGCGGTGTAGCTCAGTCGGTAGAGCAAGCGGCTCATAATCGCTGTGTCACCGGTTCAAGTCCGGTCACCGCTACTGACGGTAGCCGATTGCGGGGTCGGTCCTTCGATCGGCTACTCTTCTATGCGTTAAACCATCCTATCCGTTCGTCAAGGAGCACTCA
Organism: Streptomyces sp. NPDC047072; assembly: GCF_040643855.1. Lineage (NCBI taxonomy): Bacteria > Bacillati > Actinomycetota > Actinomycetes > Kitasatosporales > Streptomycetaceae > Streptomyces > Streptomyces sp. NPDC047072. The sequence goes on from NZ_JBEYVC010000113.1 coordinate 32,940, forward strand.
CGTGGCTGCCACCGACGTCCGCCCGAAGATCACGCTGGCCTGCGTGGAGTGCAAGGAGCGGAACTACATCACCAAGAAGAACCGGCGTAACAACCCGGACCGACTGGAGATGAAGAAGCACTGCCCGCGTTGCAACGCGCACACCGCGCACCGCGAAACGCGATAAATCAGGCTCGTACGCGAGGCCGTCCCCGAGTGATCGGGGGCGGCCTCGCGTCGTTGAGAGACCCGATACCGGTCAGTAGAGCAACCAGGAGGTGCCGAGCCCATGGCGCTCGACCAGTCCTTCGTCGGGCGGACCTACCCGCCCACCGCCCCCTACGAGGTGGGCCGGGAGAAGATCCGTGAGTTCGCCGAGGCGGTCGGGGACGCCAACCCCGTCTACACCGACCCGGAAGCCGCCAAGGCGCTCGGTCACCCCGATGTGATCGCCCCGCCGACCTTTGTCTTCTCCATCACCTTCAAGGCGGCCGGACAGGTCGTCCAGGACCCGCAGCTCGGCCTGGACTACAGCCGCGTGGTGCACGGCGACCAGAAGTTCTCCTACGTCCGCCCCGTGCGCGCCGGTGACCGGCTCACCGTCACCTCCACCATCGAGGCGATCAAGTCCCTGGCCGGCAACGACATCCTGGACATCCGCGGCGAGGTCCACGACGAGGCCGGCGAGCATGTCGTGACCGCGTGGACGAAGCTCGTCGCGCGCGCGGCAGAGGAGGCGTGAGGAATCAGATGACCGCGAAGATCTCCTACTCCGACGTCGAGGTCGGCACCGAGCTGCCCGCCCAGAGCTTCACCGTGACGCGCGCCACCCTCGTCCAGTACGCGGGCGCCTCCGGGGACTTCAACCCGATCCACTGGAACGAGAAGTTCGCCAAGGAGGTCGGGCTGCCGGACGTCATCGCGCATGGCATGTTCACCATGGCCGAGGCGATCCGGGTGGTCACCGACTGGACCGGCGACCCGGGCGCGGTCGTCGAGTACGGCGTCCGCTTCACCAAGCCCGTCGTCGTCCCGAACGACGACCAGGGCGCCACGATCGAGGTCGCCGCCAAGGTCGCGGCCAAGCTCGACGACAACACGGTCCGCGTCGACCTCACGGCGACCAGCGCCGGCCAGAAGATCCTCGGCATGTCCCGAGCGGTCGTACGCCTGGCCTGACCCGCGCGCGTGCCTGCGGCGCTTGGGCGGGTGCGGCCCGGTGGGGCCTGGTCGCGCAGTTCCCCGCGCCCCTAAAAGCCCTCACCTGGCCGCGTACGGCGGTGAGGGGACGGGGGCGGGGGGTGCCTTCTCGACCCGCTCGGGGTCGTGGTGGCGGACCCGGCGC